>WQVM01000007.1 GCA_009783985.1 Bacillota bacterium
GTGACAATATTTTCTCGACAAAAAACGAAAGGCTTTTTGAAGTGTGTATGGTAACTTAGTATTCGTGATTGTCTATATAGAGTTTGTTATAATAGACAACTTGGTTATCACCGCACTTATTTGTATGCTTTCGGCGAGAGCTGTTGGGTATCGGGTGCGGAAGATAAGGGTTTGGAGTGCCTCGGTTGGCTCGACAATCGTGGCAATTATTTTGCCCCTTATTGATATGCCGTTAGCTGTCCATATTTTGGTTAGAGTTGTTTTGGCTGTAATTATCATAGGCATTATGACTATTCCAAAAGGACTACGGTTGGCGGTCAAATTCGGGGCATTGTTTTTGGGTGTTACTTTTTTGTTTGGAGGTGCACTCACGGCAATAGGGTATCTTGTGACGGGTGATATTTATCTTGCACTGACCTCGCCATTTGTGGATATTCCGCTTGGCATAATCATTGCCGTTGCTGTCATATTGTACTGGATTTGTCGCAAGGTATTCTTATCCGTCAAGCGGTCTAAGATTATCGATGGCTTTGCCATAGATGCACATATCAGCATACTTGGCAAAACCTACAAGGTACGAGGTTTGATTGATAGCGGCAACGGACTTTATGATGACAAAACGGGCTTGCCGATAATCATACTCGGATTAAAAGCTGTCTTAAAAACGCTTGAACCGACCACGCTAATCAAGGTGTTAAGTGGGGAGGGGGACGGCATCTGTAGAGGTGCCAGATATATTGAGATTAAGACAGTCACAGGTAAGGACAAAATTTTGATAGTGCCATGTCAAAAATTTGTATTATATCCTGGCAAGCGTGTGAATACAATGTATGAGAGAGTTTACGAGGTAATGGTCGGACTCAAAGCAGGAGCATTAAATTCTGGGTATGATGCGTTGCTACACCCGTGTATGCTGTAGGAAATAAAGTAAAAAAGTAAGAAGTAAAAAGTAAAAAGTGCGGACTAGGAAATATAATATTATCCCGATAGGGCATCTAAATCCTCGACAACACTTTTTACCTTTTACTTCTTACTTTTTACTTAAAATATAGGGAGTTTTTATGAAAACCGCAAAAAGCAAATTATTCAAAAAGCTAAAAAAACTGTTAAACAAACTTGTGCCTGAGTCGTGCCAAAATGTTATTCATTACATAAGCGGCAGCGAAGTTTTGCCGCAACCTCTTTCGCAAGAAGAGGAGGCAGATGTTTTTAAGCGACTGGCAGAACAAGATGAGAGCGTGCGAGCTGTGCTTATTGAGCGTAATTTGCGACTTGTGGTGTACATTGCCCGCAAATTTGAGAATAGCGGTGTCGATGTTGAGGATTTGATATCTATCGGCACTATTGGACTTATCAAGGCGGTAGGGTCTTTTAATCCCGAACGCAATATTAAGCTGGCGACTTATGCATCTCGCTGTATCGAAAACGAGATACTTATGCATCTTCGCCGTGTGGTTAGGCTCAAGTCAGAAGTCAGTCTTGACGAGCCGCTCAATGTTGATTGGGAAGGCAACGAGCTTTTGATGAGCGACATTTTGGGGACAGAACCCGACACCGTATGCAAAAATCTTGAGTCATCTGTTGAGAGAGAACTTTTGTGGAAAGCTATCTCGCATCTTGGTAGCCGTGAGCAAGAAATTATGGAACTTCGTTTTGGACTCAAAGGCAAAGACGAAAAAACTCAAAAAGAAGTTGCCGACCTACTAGGCATCTCACAATCATATATAAGTAGGTTAGAAAAAAAGATTATATCAAGGTTGAAAAGGGAAATAGCTAAGTCAATCTAAAATAATGCACAATTCTCAGTGCTCAATGATTGATGAGTGTTTTAATTTATAATGTACTAGATTATTTCTTGTCAATAATTGAGCACTAAGCATTGGAAATGGCATTGAGAATTGAGCACTGAGCATTGATTTTGCTTGACATTCCTTATCAAGCAGTGCTATACTAAGTTAGTAATTATGAAAGTAATTTTGGTTAATGGTAGTCCCAAAAAAGAAGGGTGTTCTTATACTGCACTCACCGAAGTAGCTAGGGCGCTTAATGCTCACGGTGTGGATACGGAGATATTTTGGGTGGGGAGTAAGCCGTTGTCAGGTTGTACAGCGTGCCTTGGTTGTCGCAAAAATAACGGTGGCGGTTGTGTTATTAAAGACAAGGTTAATGAGTTTGTTAAGGTGGCGGAGAGTGCGGACGGATTTGTGTTTGGGTCACCTGTGCATTTTGCGGCAGCGAGTGGGGCGATAAGTTGCTTTTTGGATAGGGCATTCTTTTCTTCTAGCCGTGATTTTAGGGGCAAACCGGGTGCTGCAATCGTCACGTTAAGGAGAGGCGGTGCGTCAGCGGCTTTTGATAGGCTTAACAAATATTTTACTTTTGCACAGATGCCTATTGTCAGCTCACAGTATTGGAGTATGGTGCACGGCACTACACCCGAAGAAATCAAGCAAGATTTGGAAGGACTGCAGATAATGCGTACACTTGGCAATAATATGGCGTGGTTACTCAAATGTATAGATGCAGGCAAAAAAGCAGGAGTAGAGATGCCTGTACTAGAAAAAAGAATTTCGACAGGTTTTGTTAGATAATTAAGGATAATAAGATGTGAGCAATTCGGGACGCCGAAGGCGGCGTCCCGAATACTAAGTCATTTTAAGGATAAACAATCATGGCAAATAACAAAAGATCATTGACAAGTAAGGAGCGTAGGGAGCTTAATAACCCTAAGCCACCGCCACCAAAAGAAGAGCAAGCGGACAAGCCAAAAAGAAAAAAGCTGGTTATATTTTTTAGCGTGCTTTGTTTGGGGCTTGCACTAATAATTGCAGGTGTTTCGATAGGAATATATTTTTCGGTTAGAGAACCCCGCTTTAATACGGACAATCCTGTTGCTCGTATCTACTTAGAGATAGACGGCAACCGCCGTGTGCATATAGATGTTGAGCTTTTTCCTGATGATGCCCCTAATGCTGTAGCCAATTTTATTTTCTTAGTAGAAACAGGTTTTTATGACGGCACAATTATAAGTGATGTGGGCGGTGTGGAGGACGGTACTCCTGCTAGCGGACACGGTTTTATGCGATTTGCAGGATTTGTTAATCCGGTCGATAATCGCGCTAATCCAACTGTTGACCCTGCTTTTCATAGTAGTTTCCCACTACTTAGAGATGACAGAACTAACAATAGATTGGCATATAATCTCGGGACTGCTGGCGATAACACCACATTTCGGGGTAGATACCAAGAGCCTTACATGATGTCCTTGATACAATCAGGCGGGTGGGGACCTAACCTTGGCAGGACAGCTGTGCAAATCGGTACAATCCAAAATCCTGACACTAGGTTAGAACACAGAAATAGTACAGGGGTTCGTACTTATACAGGTCATGCATTTGGACAGGTAATGTATGATAGCCGTCAGCTTGTTAGAGAGATAGCTCAAATGAATTTCCAAGAAGAGTTTTTGACAGGGTATTCGCATAACTTTTTCCGTCATCCTGTTGCCGCCGACGGCAGAACTTCTCGTGTAGTAATCCGCCGAATCCGTGTGTATCAACAAGGGGATTTGCGTATGAATATGAATGACCGTGTAACAGATATGCAGGGTAGAACTACAGCCTCTTGGTTGGAAAATCCTTCTACAACATGGCTCTAAATTAGTTGCCACCCCGCAAAAAAATCATTATGCATAATTAAACGACAAAATGTCCATCCTAGGTTTATTATCAGGAGGGACATTTTTTATGTTAAACAAGAAAACATCTAACGCTAAAGTTGAAACGCAAAAAAGAGCATCAGCGAACCCGACCGAAGGGAGGGCTTTTTTATGGCTTTAGGTTTAATAGTTTTGGGGGCATTGGCACTACTTATGTTCTTTGGCGTTACTAACAGGTTGTTTGAGCGCATAGGCATAAGCAATTGGGTAGCATTTTTTTTAGCGCTAGCACTTGGACTATCTGTACTAATACCCGACATTACTTTTGGAAGACAATACTTTGCGATGAGTGTCAGTGCGTTTTTGCTACCGCTCATAATCGTAGGAATACTACTTGCTAAGGCAGCTACTACACGCAGATTTATGATATCGCTAAGTAGTATTCTGATTGTAGCGTCGGCAACTACCGTTATCAGACTTGCTGTGCCACCCACAACTAATGTTATGGCGATTAGCAGCGGAATTGTCACAGGACTTGTAGCCGGTATACTAGCATACGCTGTCGGACGCAATCATCTTGCGACAATTACAGGTGCAATCGGTGGTATCATCTTGGGTGATGTTATTGGTGGCGGACTTCATAACCTTATGACAGGTCAAAGCCTATATGTACTAGGCGGACTGGGTGTATTTGACGCTATTGTTATCGGTGCGGTATTCTCACTCATATTTGTAGAAGTTATCGGTGCGATTAGACGCAACGCATACGGTGAGCGCCATGTCCGAAGAGCCGTTACAGCCGAGGCAGGCAAAGATGTAACGCACGGCACTAATAGGGTAGAGCATACCACAGCAGACAAGTATCTCAAAGATGGCAAATGCGGTTGCAATGTTGATAGTGAAGTTACTCGCCCTAAATACAGAGATTATTTTGAAGACGAAATGTAAATACGGGGTATAATGAAAAGCGAAAAATGAAAACTTAAAAATGATTGACTTAGAGTAATTTGAGTCAATCGTTTTTTTGTGTGGGATTTGAAATTGGGAATACAAGTCGTAGGGGCGGGCGTCCTCGACCGCCTGAACACTCCTATCCTTATACTAATACTCTGTAAGACCTGCCAAATAATCTAGAGAAACTTCAAAAAAAGTAGAAACTTTTATAGCGTAATAAAAGTCAGGCTCTTGTAGTCCGTTTTCCCATCTGCTGATAGTTGCATTGCCAACATCCAATTTTTTGGCAAGTTCGTTTTGCCCTATATTGCGTTCTTGTCGTAAGTATTTAAGCCTTTCTCCAAACAATGTTTTATTCATAACAAGATTATACTACCAAACGGCATAAGTATAATATGAAAATGATAGATAGAATTAGATATATTATACTCCTCATTATGTATCCGACATTGTTAATAATAGTATGTGTTTTTGGAATTATCGCAATTAAAAAGATTTACAAACAGGACAAATCAAAAGGGCAGGCTATTATTTGTGTTATTGCCCTTATTTCTATTGCGGTTATTCTTGTATCAGGAATGATTGCTCATATATAGCAAATCCGCTTGCTTTTTTTTGTGACATCCATTATAATAATATAATACATGGTCTATAAGTTTAGCAATAATATGCAAAGCGTTACGGGGTCGGCGACAAGAGAGATTTTTAAGCTATTGTCTAAGCCTGAGATTATATCTTTTGCCGGTGGACTGCCTGCTAATGAGTGTCTGCCTACGGAGGCGGTTGCCCGAATTTCTAATGAGCTACTTGTGTCAGCCGAGGGTAAGGCGATTTTGCAATACGGAACAACTGAGGGGGTTGCCACACTTAGGACAGAGCTTGTCAAGTATGCCACTAGTGAGGGGCTAAAAGCGACAGATTCCGAGCTTATGGTGCTTAGTGGCGGACAACAGGGGATTGACTTATTTATCAAGACTTTTTGTAATAAGGGTGATGTCGTTCTAGTCGAAAATCCTACCTTCTTAGCTTTTTTGCAAGTGGCTAGCTCTTACGGTGCGCGGTGTGTGGGTGTCAAATCGGACGACAAGGGGCTTGATATAACCGACCTAGAGGCTAAGATTAAGGAGTATAAGCCAAAAGCCTTGTATGTTGTTCCGACTTTTAGCAATCCCACAGGCAAGACCTATACGGCAGAGCGTCGCAAGGCGATTTGTGAGGTGACTGCAAAGTATGGCATTATGGTGTTAGAGGACGACCCGTACTCTCGCTTGCGATGGACAGGCGACAGAGTGTCGCCACTCAAGACTTTTGATAAGACAGGCAATGTGGTTTATGTAACATCATTTAGTAAGCTGATTTCGCCAGGACTTAGAGTGGGTTTTTGTATCGGGGAAGAAGAGGTTATCCGCAAGATGACCATCGGCAAACAATGTGCTGACCTTCACACAAGCAACCTATCACAAGCTATAGTAAGGGAGTTTTTGAGGGGCGGTCTGTTAGAGCCACATATTAAAAAAGCTGTACCTATCTATCAGAAGCGGGCAAAAACAATGCTTGATTGTCTAGCCGAATATATGCCCAAAAATTTTGAATACACTAAGCCTGAGGGCGGGCTATTTGTGTGGGGCGAATTTAAGGACAAAACCAATACCGTCCAAAAGTTTGAGCAAGCGATAACTAACAATGTCGCCTATATACAAGGGCAAGTATTTTACGCAGACAGTAGCGGACTTAACACTCTCCGCCTTAACTTCAGCAATGCCGACCCCGAAAAAATTGAGAGGGGAGTCAAGGCACTAGGCAAGATTTTTGGAAAGTAATTTACTTTATGGATATATCAAAACTAACAAAAGAAGCGGAGCAAGGGGACGCTAAGGCTCAACATAATTTGGCGGTTAGTTATGCCAAAGGTTTTGGTGTGCCACAAGATTATTCCAAAGCATTTGAATGGTACACAAAAGCCGCTAAACAAAATTTTGCGGGGTCACAGTTTGGCTTAGGTGTTTGCTATGCTAATGGTCAAGGAGTCGCACAGGATTATACTAAGGCTGTAGAGTGGTATACAAAATCTGCTGAGCAAGGAGATGCTCACGCTCAATGTGGGTTAGGAATTTGCTATTATAACGGTCAAGGTGTTGCACATAATTATGCAAAAGCTGTTAAGTGGTATACAAAATCTGCTGAGCAAGGAGATAAATATGCTCAAAATCGTTTAGGTTATTGCTACCATAATGGTAACGGAATAAAGCAAAACGATACAAAAGCCGTGGAATGGTGGACAAAGTCTGCTGAGCAAGGTGATGATGATGCTCAATTAAATTTGGCTGTATGTTATGCTAACGGCGAGGGTGTTCCGCAAAATTATGCAGAGACCTTTAAGTGGTATAATAAATCTGCCGAACAAGGAAATGCTCACGCTCAATATGGGTTAGGAGTCTGTTACTATAGCGGTCAAGGTGTTAAGATAAACTATGAGAAAGCTGTGGAGTGGTATGTAAAGTCTGCTGAACAAGGATTTGCGAAAGCAATATATTTACTTGGAATTTGTTGCGATAATGGTTATGGTGTATCTCAAGATTCTGCTAAGGCGATAGAGTGGTTTATAAAAGCTGCCGAGCAAGGTGACGAAGACGCAATTGAATACTTAAAGGAAAATAAAATAAATTATGAAAAGCAAAAGTAAAACTAACATTTTTGATACTCTTAAAGAAAGAGGATACATTAAGCAGGTTGTTTTTGAGGATGACTTGTATAAGAGATTGGGATCGGAGTCGATGCCTTTTTATGTGGGGTTTGACCCTACGGCGGACAGCTTGCATATCGGGCATTATATACCCATTATGGTTATGGCACATATGCAGAGAGCAGGGCATAAGCCTATCGCTCTTATCGGCGGTGCAACGGCACTTATCGGCGACCCTAGCGGTCGCACTGATATGCGTACTATTATGACCAAGGAAACCGTGCAGAGTAACGGCGAGGCTTTTGTCGTGCAAATGAAACGCTTCCTTAGTTTTGAGGGCAAATACGGCGCAAAACTTGTTGACAACAGTGCGTGGTTAGGCAAGCTAAATTATCTTAACTTTTTGCGTGATGTGGGCGGATATTTTTCGGTCAACAAAATGCTGACCGCCGACTGTTACAAGCAACGGCTAGAAAAAGGTCTGACTTTTTTGGAATTCAATTATATGCTTATGCAAGCATATGATTTTTATAGGTTGTTTGAGAAGTATGGTTGCCGTTTGCAGGTGGGCGGTAACGACCAGTGGAGCAATATTTTGGCAGGTGCTGACCTTATAAGGCGTAAGTGCGGCGAGGACGCTTTTGGATTGACTTTGACCTTGCTGGAGACAAGTGACGGCAAAAAAATGGGCAAGACCCAAAAGGGTGCATTGTGGCTTGACGCGAATAAGACTACACCTAATGAGTTTTATCAGTATTTTAGGAATGTCGAGGACGCTAAGGTTGCCGAATGTTTGAAGTTGCTTACTTTCTTGCCGCTTGACCAAATCAATGAGATTACACGCTATAACGACCAACGAATCAATGAGGCAAAAAAGCGTCTTGCATATGAGGTGACTAAGTTAGTTCACGGAGAGGCGGCGGCTGTAGCGGCTCAAAATGAGGCGGCGGCGGCATTCGGCGGCAGTTCAAGTGATATGGAAGCGCATAAAATCAGCTTAACAAAAGACGCTACGGTAATTGACTTGTTATGTGAGTGTAAATTTGCGGTGACTAAGAGTGAGGCGAGGAGGCTGATTGAGGGCGGCGGTATAAGGATAGATGATAAGGTCGTGGTGACAGTTGGTGATACAATAGGGCAGTATGCGAGTGGGGCAGAGTTTGTATTGTCTAAGGGGAAAAAGAATAGGATAAAAGTAGCGTTGTAATAGTGGCTAGTGATTAGTGGATAGTGGTTAGTTGTTGGCGAGTGTTATGGCTAGCGACAACCCATCAAGACACTAAGTCAACAACTAACCACTATCCACTAACTAGGAGGTATATAATGAACAAAAAAATCACTAAAGCCGTAATACCATGTGGAGGTATGGGAACAAGATTTTTGCCGATTACTAAGGCAGTGCCTAAGGAAATTTTGCCGATTGTTGATACACCTGTTTTGGCATACATTGTAGACGAGGCGATAGATAGCGGAATCACAGATATTTTGATAGTATTGGGGCAAGGTAAGGACAGTATCAAAAATTACTTTGTGCCTAACGCAAGACTGGAAGATTCTCTTGCCAAAGCGGGCAAAACCGATGAACTAAAGTTAGTGCGTAGGATAAGCGAGCGTGCTAACATTGTTTTTGCGACGCAAGCCGAGCCTAAGGGGTCAGGCGATGCCGTTATGTATGCCAAGAATTTTACGGGTAGCGAGGCTTTTTGTCTTGCGTGGGGTGACGATTTGATTTATAACCCTGACAAACCTGTAATGGGTCAGCTTATGACGGCACACGCTAAGACGGGCGGTACGATTTTGGGTGTGCAAAAGTGGTTAGGTGACGATATAACCAAGTATGGTGTAGCGGACACGGGAGCAGATGTCGGAAGTAATCGTATGTACAAGTGTGCAGGTATTATCGAAAAACCACCCCTTGCCAAAGTTCCGCCATCTAGGCTTGCGGCTCTTGGGCGATACATCTTGACACCTGATGTTTATGCGACCCTACTCAAGACCCCCGTTAGCGGCAGAGAGTTAGGGCTTACGGAAGCACTCAACATTATGGCAAAGAGCGGTAATGTCTACGCGTATGATTTTGAGGGAACAAGATACGATATGGGCGACAAACTAGGCTCACTCAAAGCAGCAGTAGAATTCGGACTAAGGAATAAAGAGTACGGCAAGGACTTTGCAGAATACTTGAGGCAACTAGCGTTGCAAAGTAAAAAATAAAAGGTAAGAAGTAAAAAGTGCGGACTTAGTAATTATTAGAACAAGTTAAACCTAGCCTTATTTATTTAGCTTTCGCTCCTCGCAATGACACTCTAAAAAGAAGTAAAATAGTGGTTAGATTAGTCTAAAAATCCCCAACAACACTTTTTACCTTTTACTTCTTACTTTTTACTTACAGCTTTATTTATGAAATACTACCCAATCACAATCGCAGGGCGACACGAGCAACTCCCTATCATACCCATATCGCCGGAATTGTCGATAGCTTTTTTTAATTTGCACGGCAACCAAGAGCTGACCGAACATTGTGCCAAGAGCCTTGTTCCGCTAGTAGAGGGTGCGGAGGTAATAATTACCGCCGAGAGTAAGGGTTTGCAACTTGCTCATTGCGTTGCAAGGCTATTAGGTCATCCTTTTTATGCTGTCGCCCGCAAAACCCAAAAGCTCTATATGCAAGACGGCATAAGCGTCAAAGTTAAGAGTATAACAACAGGCGATGAGCAAAGGTTTATACCTATCAGCACACGACACAGCACTAATCAAAGGCAAAAAAGTCGCCATAGTAGACGATGTAATCTCAACAGGTGGCTCACTTGCGGGACTAGAAGAACTAGTCCAAAAAGCAGGCGGCAAGGTGCTAGTCAAAGCAACAATCCTAGCCGAAGGTGACGCAACGGACAGAACTGATATTAAGTATTTGGCTAAAATACCGCTTATACAAACGCACTAATCAAAAAATAAATGACTAAGGAAGGGTGTTTATTATGCCATTTTGGGCAGGGTTAATTATAACTACTTGTGTTTGTGCCGTAATTATCGGTTGCATTATTTTTTGTGCATTGTTTTGGAGAGGGGCAATTTCGCCTAAAGTTTTTATAAGTAACCGAACACGCAAGGAAATTAACGGAGAAATTATTAAGGTAAGTTATAGGGGAAGTCCGTCAATTAGCGTAGGAATAATGGGTACACAAAGACCGTTATATAGTATTTTAATCCGAACTGAGGAGTTTTGCAAACCTTTGGTTGCAAAAGTTGTCCTTAAATCCGAAGTAGGTGTTGCGATTGCTAACGATATTAACTCGTTAAAACGATGGTTCAATCGTAGAGAAAAACCTTACAAGGTCGGTCAAATTGTTTGTATAGAATACGATTCGGAAAGACCAAAAAGATGTAATATATTAACGGCACAGTTTGACAAAACTGATGCTGACGATGATTTGTCAATTATTTCTAATTCTTAAACTATTTTGCTTGACATTATTTGTTGCAATTGGATATACTAGTAGTGTTGTGCGAGACTTTCGGCAATAAGGACGGTGTAGGTTAGTTATGTCAGTAATCAAAGTTGGTGATAATGAGTCGCTAGAGAGCGCGCTCAAGCGTTTTAAGCGTAAATGCCAAAGAGATAATATTATGGGCGATTTGCGCCGTAAAGAAGCTTACGAAAAACCATCAGTACGCCGTAAAAAGAAATCAGAAAACGCACGCAAAAAACATAGAATTTAAGTTATAGAAGAGAGTTGTAATGACTCTCTTTTTTTTGTTATTGAGAGGATTAATGGACGATATATTTTTGATAAGGATAATTATTGTTCGGGCGGTCGAGGGCGACTGCCCCTACGATTTGTATCCGTGCTACACTTGTTTTTTCAATTGTAATCGTATTCCAAGTCGTAGGGGCGGAGGCCCTCAGCCGCCCGCTGTCTATTTCGCAAAAGGTCTAATGCCCGCCCCTACGATATAAAAACTTGCAAAAACTCTAAGCCTCTATAATGTCATTGCGAGGAGCGATAGCGACGAAGCAATCCCATGTGAAATGTCCTATTCGTGGGATTGCTTTGTCGCTATCGCTCCTCGCAATGACAATCAATTTGTATTCAACACAAATTGAGCAATCCGTTACATGACAGGCTGTGCTAAGTTCTAATCTTGTCCAATTTTTCGTATACATAATATGGTTATGGTTCATCAGGCGATACAGCAAAAATTAAGCGGGGGCGGGGTGGCTACCGCTTACCTTGCACAACTTTTGCCGAGTCCTATTATACAGGCTATGGACGGCAGGCTTGACAAAGAAAAGTTGTACGAAATGCGTTTTCGGATAAACCGTCCTGTCAGCGTTAATTACGGCGGTAAATATTTTTTCTTGGGAGCCGACGGCTTATCGACCGAAAAGCACAACAAGGCTTTTTGCGCTACATATGATGTGCTTAAATATATAGCTGACAAAGCCACCGAACGGTCGATGTATGCTGTGGCGAGTCAACTTGCTAGTGGTTTTATAACGGTGAGGGGTGGGCTTAGGCTAGGTATCGCAGGGCAAATCATCAGTGACGGTCAAAATGTCCGCACTATCAAAAATATTTCGTCACTTAATATCCGTGTTCCGCACGAGGTCAAATTTTGCTCTCAAATCGCCGCTAATTATATATTCGGTAGCGGCAAAAATGTACATAACGCTCTTATTGTATCACCACCCGGCGGAGGAAAAACGACTTTTCTTAGAGACCTCGCCTTTATTGCCGGACTCAAAATGCCTCTTAGCAATATTTTGATAGTTGACGAACGAAACGAAATAGCCGCTTGCCACGAGGGAGAACCGCAACTTGATGTGGGACTTTGTGCCGATATTTATACTGATTGCACTAAGCGGTTTGCTTTTGAGAGTGGTATAAGGGGTATGCGACCCGATATTATTATCACGGACGAGATAGCGACCAAAGAGGACGCCGAAGCGCTTCTCTATGCTATGAGTTGCGGTGTCAAAGTTATTGCAAGTGTTCACGCTAAAGATTGCAGGGAGCTAGACGACAAAGACGGTTGGAGTAAGCTGATTAAATCCCGCCTGATTACTAGGTACATATGCATAAGTGACCGTAATGGTCCGGGTACATATGAGGGAGTTTTTGATGAGGGACTGAATTCAATCAATTAGGAATTAGGAGAGTTAGGAGTTGTTGTCAAAATTATTGAAATTCATAGTCATTAGGCATTGTTCAAAAGGAATGGAAAACAATCCTTATAGGAAATAGTCATAAAGTAAATTATATTCCCAAAAAACAGGGTGTCATTTCGACCGAAGCGGAGAAATCTCCTTAAAAACTGTATTATAACACCGCTAATGAGGAGATTTCTCCGCTTCGGTCGAAATGACACCCTTATGATATATACCTCACACAATATACTCGTTTTGAACAATGCCTCTTAAAAAGAGGGGAATAGAGATAGCTTTGAATCCAAATTCCCCTCTTTTAAGAGGGATGGCGGCACAGCCGACGGGGTGTTTATTACGAGGTAAGCATTTTCCGAACAACTCTATTGCTCCTCGTAATGACATATATAATCAGAATATTCTGCATTAAAATGCAACACTAGTCCTGTTCTATTCTTGTCCATATTTTCGTATATATATAAAGACAAGCTATGAATTTATTTCTTACATTTATTTGCATAGCCTTAGGCACAATGGGCGGCTTGTACTTTACTAAGCGCAGTCAAGCTAAGGTCAAGTATTACGCCGGTATGGTGGAACTGTGTGACGCATTAAGGCGTAACTTGATGTTTAGGAGAGATAAGTTGCCGTTGTTCTTGGAAGAGCAAGAACCTGACGAAAAATTATTAGTAAAGCACCTTCAAAAATTCGGACAATTTGTTAAGGGGGAGTTGCCGCCGCCAAATGTTGACAGCAAAAAAGAGCAAAGTTACCTTGACAGGGGATTCCTTAAGCAAAAGGAATTGGAGCAAGTGCAAAAGTTTTTGGAAGGACTTGGGTCGGGGGACAGCGTGACAGAAATAGAAGGTCTTGAAAGTTACAGAGAGTTGTTTGCCGAGCTTCTTGCCAAGTACAAAGCAAGTAACGAAAAGATGGGCTCGGCGTACACCAAGTTAGGTTTTTTGGGCGGACTTGCGATGGGAATCGTTTTACTTTAATTAGGAGTTAGGAGTTAGGAATTAGAAATTAGGAATGGTTGACTTAGTTAAATAAAATGTTAACAATAATTCCTCACTCCTCATTCCTAATTCCTCATTGATTTTATGGGTATCGACATCATTTTTAGAATAGCGGGTATCGGCATTGTAACCGCAATAGTAAGTCAAATACTTAAAAAAGCCGAAAAAGACGAAATCGCCACTCTTGTCACTTTGGCAGGTTTGGTTATCGTTATGATTATGGTTATCACTATGATTAGCCAGCTTTTTGATACTCTGCGAACGATGTTCGGATTGTTTTGACGAATAACGAAATAATGAATAGCGAATAACGGTTGACTTATTTTTTTACCCGTCATTCATTATTCGTTATTCATTATTCGTTATTCGTTAGTTTATGATTATTTTTCAGATAGCGGCAATAGCGATTGTAACGGCAATATGCGTAGCGGTACTCCGTGACGCCAAAAGTGAAACCGCTTATCTTGTGGGAATTGCGGGCGGTCTTATCATACTTATAATGGTGCTTGACCTTGCAATCGGAATATTTGACGCAATGGAACGAATAGTATCACGGAGCGGTCTTGACGGTAATGTGGCACGGGCGGTTATACAGATAGTAGGGATAGGGTATATTACCGAATTTGCGGCGGGGATATGTGAGGATTGCGGAAGCAAAAGTTTGGCGGACAAGCTGATATTAGGCGGTAAAATTGTTATTATGGTAATAGCAATGCCGATTGTGATAACATTATTTGAGACTATAGCGGGATTACTGTAAAATTATACAATAAGGGTAATTGTTATTCGGGCGGTCGAGGACGCCCGCCCCCTACGATTGGACAACCTCAACTACAAACCTATCAAATAACTCAAAAACACAAATGCCAAAAAAAATTACAAGTATAATATTTGTTTTGCCGCTCTTATTAAGTATATTTTTGGGAGTGGCTTTTAGCAATGTTAAAACAGCACAAGCAGATTACAGTGGACAAGATATGGCATATGTACATATGTGTGAGTGTAGGGGGCAAGAACTTTCGGTTTTGTTTGGCACAGATTCTGAAGCCCTATTGGGAGTGTTCTGTTCGTGGGATTGCGGAGCCTGCCCTGAGCTTGCCGAATGGGTCGCTACGCTCCTCGCAATGACAGGAACAGACAACCTAGGCATACTTCTCGCCCAAGATAACTTATCCTTAGCTATTCCATATTCCATATTCCATATTCAATCCACTTCCACCTCTTCCGACAACAGCGACTTAGAACGACAGCTCGAAACAGAGATTAACGATATGCTTGTAGGGATTGACCTTAGCGAATTAGAGAATTATCTCAATCAACTGGAGGCGGCGCAGAGGGAGTTATTTGATAATCAGAGTTTTGGTGCTATGGTCAGGCGGATTCTAAACGGTGATAACAGCGTTGATTATGATAGCTTTATTTCGTTTGTTATAGGTTTGATTTTCGGGCAAATTGGCATTTATGTTCCGCTTGCGATTTCTATTGTTGCCATTGCTTTGACTATGAGTATATTGTCATCAATCAAAGGCAAATTTGCGTCTAAATCGGTCGAGAATGTGGCCCACTTTGCATCACTCTCGATAGTGATAATCTTGGTCACGACCAATGTGGTTATACTGATGGGGCGAACGGTGCGGATTATTAACGGGTTGCAGACGCAGATGAATATCGTCTTTCCGATTTTGCTGACGCTTATGACAACGGTCGGGGCGACTAATTCGGTGGCGGTTTATCAGCCATCCGTGTTAATTTTAAGCAGTTGGATAATCAATCTTATTACAATAGCCGTACTGCCGACTTTTATTTTTAGCTTTGTATTTGCGGCGGTGGGAAGTTTGAGCAAAGACCACCCTTTAGGCAAATTATCTGACTTTTTTGCGAGCGTATGCAAATGGATACTTGGGGTTGTTTTCTTTTTGTTCTTAGCCTTTTTGAGTGTGCAAGGGGTAACGGCTGGGATATATGACGGCGTATCTATAAGGACGGCAAGGTTTGCTATAAGCCGCTATGTGCCTATAATCGGCGGCTACCTGTCAGAGGGGTTTAACTTAATGCTTGCGGGCGGTGTACTAATCAAAAATGCCGTCGGTCTAGGTGCGGTAATCTTGCTTATAGTATCCATACTACCCACACTAATCAACATAATCGTATTTTCGCTAGCCCTAAAACTTACCGCCGCCTTATGCGAACCCCTAGGTGACAGCCGTATACCTAAATACCTCAACAGCGTATCAAAACATGTTACCATACTTGCGGCAATATTACTCGGTGTGGCATTCTTGTACTTTATTTTTTTGATGTTGATTATCTTTACAGGCAATATGATATTATAGAGGGTACTGTTCTTGGCATCCCAAACAACAATGGTCCTTATTTGCTGCGCACAAAAAACATTGCAAAAACAATTGACAATGCATAGTATATATGATATAATTAGTACATAACTTAATAAAATTATGTCGCTGTAAAAGAGTGGCTAAAAGAGGGTGCCCTCTTTTATTTATGTAATAGCTTACATAAATAAACATATTGATTAAGTCAAAATTATAAAACAAAGGAGTAAATCAAATGAAAAAGAAACTAATGTCCATAGCCATTGTATTGGGATTAATATTATCTGCGGGTGCATTCGTAGTCGCTTGTGGTGGTGGCAACAATGTAACCTTGGCTGATCTAGAGGGCGAGTGGAGGCTTGAGCGTTTTCACATTAGTGGTACAACAACGCCAACATGGCTGTCATCAATTACTTTTGATAATGAGGGCAACTTTACAGGTGTTCTTACTATCGGTGGCGGAGAGGTCACTGGAACAGCGACACTTGATGGCAGAAGAATCCGCTTTAATAGCAATCTTCCGGAAAAAAATGCGTGGTTTTCTACTTACGACTATAGAGTCCGCTTTGTAGGCAACAATATGCAGTGGGACTGGCATTCGCTCGGAAGCCGTCAAAATACAGCATTTGTTTGGAACAGAGTATAATAAAAACACCTAAACAAAAACAACTTCCCTTACTTTTTTGGGGAGGTTGTTTTTTTGTGATACAGTAAGCCACCGGTGAGCTGGTGGTTCTAAAAAGCTTTAGTTATGCGTTTTGAAAAAAAGCTTCTCCTTTGGTGGAATGTAGTAGATAGCAAAACCACACACCATGTAGTATTTGCGCCGAAGTATAGACGGCAAATAATATACGGAAGGTAAAAAATGAGATAGGCTTGATTCTGACGCTGATGGCTGTGTTTCGAATACTATAAACCGACAGCCACCCGATTTTTTTCAAGTAGTCTAGTAATAGCATATATATCAATCCAAATTTCTTTAGAGCCTTTTTCTTGGGAGGGGTGGAATATTAGTTGTAATCCTAGGTGGAGGTGGGGTTTGGCGTTTGGCATATTTTTGTTTTCTTTATTTGAGTAGCCGCTAACTCCGAGATAGCCGATATGTTGACCTGCGGTGACTTCTGAGCCTAATTCTAGACCTTGTGCAAAGGGAGAATCTTTGCGGAGGTGGGCATAATAGTAGTAGCGCTTGTTGTCGTGAGAGCGTATTCCTACCCGCCAACCGCCGTAGCGATTCCAACCGATTTCGGTGATTATACCGTCCTCAATAGCCATTATGGGTGTGCCTACAGAGCCAAATAAGTCGTGCCCCAAATGACGGCGTTTGTAGCCGTATGACCTAGCAACTCCAAAGTCATTAGAGTGATTGTAGTAGCGACCTTTGGCGATAGGGTGGGAGGCAATAAGTCCGTATTTGCCCTCGGCGGTAGTTCCCAAAAACTCTGCAAAGATGGTTTGATAAACCTCCAAGTGATACTTGTAATATTTGTTGCCACTCATTATCTCGTCCAAATTTTCGCCTGCTTTGAGGCGGGTGGCTATCTTGTCAAGCTCTTTGACATCTCGTTTTGAGCTAAAAAAATTGCCGTTTTTGACCGATATATAAGCCAAAAGTTCGGGCATTTTGAGATGAACATCCTTGCCGTATGTGCTTACATCGTACTGATACGCTTTGGCAAGGACAGCATAAGAGACATTAAAATCAACCCACTTTATATGGTTGGTTTCGGGCAAGGATTTTGGCGGCTCGGTGTGAGGTGCAGGGGAGTGACAGTAAGAAGCCTCTACAAAAGGAGCCTCAGGAAAAAGCGGCTTAGAGGTACAACCCCCAAACAAAAGAATAACTAACAACCCAATCAGCACAAAAAGTTTCATTTGTGTAGTATGAGTAAAATATACAAAAAAATTCATTAAAAATGCTTGACAGTAGTACAAAATATATGATATAGTATATACATAAGGGAAAACTCTTTTTTCAGAAAATCGTCTAAAAGGGGTACCCCTTTTACTTTATTTAGTAAGGATAATCACTAAATAAAGTAAAAGGGGTACCCCTTTTACTTTATTTAGTAAGGATAATCACTAAATAAAGTAAAAGTATTGATGATTATCAAAAAAAGGAGAAAAAAATGAAAAAGAAAATTATAACCCTATTAGTCATTTTGATAATGGCTATGGCAACTGTTGCTTTTGTCGCTTGCGATGACACTGCTGGCGGCGGTGGCGGCGGCGGTGAAACACCAAGACTTGGAACCCCCACCAATGTGACATTTAGTGTCGCTACGGGAGGAAGACACTATATCAATTGGACACCTGCCACACCAGCACCGCCAACAATTGAAGTGCTTGGAATTGATTTTAGAATTTATGCTGACGGCGAATTCGTGACTCAAACAACTGCAAGCAGATACAATATTGGTAGCACAGTTTTTGCTGGCACAGATCCAGTTGAATTTACAATTGTAGCAAATCCTCGAATTACTACACATTTTCAAAGTTCATTACCTAGTGCACCGGCGACATTGACAAGAACACCACTTGCAGCACCTACTGGCATTAGAACATTGACAACAAATCTAACATGGACTAATCCGTCAACTCCAGCACTTGGCAATTGGCCGACACGAATCTATGCCGATGGTGAGTTTGTATTAGAGCACACGGGTTCGATATTTCCAATTGCCTCATTAGGCTTGCCAGCAGGAACCCATTCAATTACAGTTGCTTTGGCAGCGAGAGGTCCTCATCTACAAAGTCCGCAAAGTATTGCATATAATCTTACTATTGCTTAAAAGCATAATTTGAATATAATCACAAAAAAAGAGATTTGACTTATGTCAGACCTCTTTTTTTGTAGCCATTTCAAAAATCTAATCCTTGTATTGTTTCTTAAAAGAAATAATTAGTCACCTAGTGTGTAGGCTGTCGCCCTTGACCGCCCGAACATCCTTATCCATATAGTTTAATAAGGATAATTATTATTCGGGCGGTCGAGGGCGACAGCCCCTACAACTAGGTGACTATATTGCAGATGATTTTCAGTCTTAGCAGGTAGCCCCACAAAAATTGTTGGAATAAGTGGTAAAAAACTATTACTTGCTAGTTTCGCTTTTCTCAAAGTCGTCTAGTTCTTTGAGCCATACTTCGCCGCTGAAGTCGGTTTTGATTTGTAGGTTGGTTAGGTCGTGGGGGGTGATTTGTATGCCGTCGCAGCCGAAGAGTCGTTTGAATTGTTGGGAGAAAAATCGGGTTAGGAATTTTCGCATTGTGGCTAGTATGACCTTGCGGTCGTATTCGGGATATGCGGTGTAACATAGGTTGATAGTATCCGCTACACCATGTTGCTTGCAAATCATATAGTAGAGGAAAAAGTCGTGTAACTCGTAAGGTCCGATTTCTTTTTCGGTGTCTTGATTTTGCTTTAGTTCGGGAGATATGGGTGTGGCTAAGATGTCGGTCATTACGGCGGATATTTTTTTGTCAGTTGTCGGCTTAGTAGCGTAGTGCCTAAGATACGCACGGATAAAAGTTTTTGACAAAGAGGAGTTAGGGTTATATTGTGCTAGTTGGTCACCGCCGTAGGTACTCCAACCCAAAGCAATCTCAGACAAATCCCCCGTGCCCAGCACCAACGCTCCGTGCATATTGGCGAGGTCGAGTATGATTTTGGTGCGTTCACGGGCTTGAGTGTTTTCGTACGCTATATCCGCCTTGCCGTTGTGACCTATGGCTTTGAGGTGCGTAGTAACAGCATTGGTAATAGGTATGTCTAAACCGGTGACACCGTAGAGTTTGATTAGCTTGTCAGCGTTGTTAGCGGTACGACTGGATGAGGCAAGCCCGCCCATTGTTACACAAATAATATTTTTTGGCGAGAGCTTATATTTTTTTGCCATATGGGCGCAAAGACAAAGAGTCATTGCCGAGTCAAGTCCGCCTGATAAGCCAAAAATAACTTTGGTGACATTGATATGCTCCATACGACCCTTGATGCCACGGACGAGTATGTCCATAGCCTCATCAAAGTGGGCAGGGTTAGTTGGCACATAGGGTAGGCGAGTAGTAGTGGTTAGTGGATAGTGGATAGTGGATAGTTGGGGGTTGAGGGGAGGTGAGTTGCTAGCGGTAAGTTGTAAGTTACTTACTGTAATTGGTAGGTCATCGCCTGTTGATGCGGATATGATATGTCCGTTTTGAGCAAAAATCTTATCGCCGCTGTATACGGTATTGCTCACGCTCATTCCCGCTCCGCCGCTAACATACGCATAAGTGCAGCCTAATTCTTGTGACATATGAGCAATTTTTGATTGACGATTATCAAAAGAACCTATCAGAGCTTGTGATGCCCCTAGATTGATAATAAGGTTAGTGCCATTTTGGACGAGCTTAAGAGAGTGGGGTGTAGGGCTATCAAAATCTTCTCCAAAAACAACCCCTAAACGGGTCTTGTCTATGTCAACAATTGGATAGTCAGTAATAGGGACAAGTGTATCGCCTATAACAATATTTGTCTTAGGGAAAGTTTCGCCGTGTTGCTTGTCTATAGTTAGCGCAAGTACTTTACCGTTTTTTATAAATGCCGCCATAGTGCGGATTTGGTTATCACAGCTGTTATCAATTATCTCTATAGGTAATGACAAAATAACAAGAGCATTATGCTTAGTGTTTTGAGCGGTCAAAGTTTCTAGTGCCAGATGGCAACTTTTTTGAAAATCACCAAAATGCCCCATATCCTCTGCAAAACCGCCCGAGATACATAACAAAGGCAGAGCGACAATACTTGCGCCTGCTTTAGTAGCGTCTGTTATCGCTTTGGATATAGTGTCCGTATTGCTGATTACAGCACCCAAACGCAAATTAGGGGTAGCTAAGGCTATTTTTAATTGACCTGATTTCATTAGATTTAATTATACAGTATAGCTTGTGTTTTTGGCAAGCCATTTGCTTGACTAATATTCCAATTTGTTGTAAAATATATGTATGAAAGTTATATTTAAGCAAGATGTAGCAGGGCAAGGTAAAAAAGGCGAGGTCAAGGAAGTTAGTGACGGATATGCGCGTAATTTTTTGTTGCCTAAGGGATTGGTTGAGATAGCGTCAGCAACGGCGGTTAATAATGCTAAGTTAGCCAAAGAATCTGAGGTACACAAAAAGGCTGTGGCTAAAGCCGAGGCGGAGGCTCTTGCCAACAAACTTAACCAAATCAAAGTTACAGTAGAAGTCAAGGCAGGCGAAAGCGGTAAGCTGTTCGGTTCACTTAATACTCAAAGCATAGCCGACGCTTTGGCAACACAAGGCACTGTCATTGATAAGCGGTCAATTGTGCTTGCAGAGCCTATCAAGCAAGCGGGAGTTTATAAAGTAACAGTCAAGCCTTATGCCGAAGTGTCTGCTAAGATAACGGTTGAAGTAGTCGCTAAGAAATAGTGTTTAGTGAATAGTTGTTGTTAAATATATTTTAGACTTGTCGAATATCGGCAGGTCTTTTTTTAATGTCATTGCGAGGAGCTTTAGCGACGAAGCAATCCCACGAATAGAACACTTTACATGGGATTGCTTCGTCGCTTTCGCTCCTCGCAATGACATTAGCCCTAAGGCTCGCTATAGCTTAATGGAATTAGGGAGTAATACATAATTAATTAAGCGTTCCTTTTGTGACACTAACAAGCATTGCTCCATAGTATGGTAAGGAATAGGGAGGAGGTCTCCCTAGTTTTTTCAGTCGATTTGTAGATGGATTGACTGTAGTACATAGGAGAAATCAATGCAAAAGAAGATTATAATTGAGGGGGGACGCCGTTTGGAGGGCAGTTGCCGTATTAAGGCGGCTAAGAATTCTGTGCTGCCTATTTTGGCGTGTACTGTGCTGTGTAGCGGTGAGGTAAGATTACATAATTGTCCTAATATCAGCGATATACGGGATATGTTGGAGATTCTTAGAAGTCTTGGAGCTAAGGTAAGCACACACGGGATTATTTCGGGGGATATAACTATTGACTGCCGTTATGTGGATAAGACGGCGGTTACAGGGGATTTGACATCGGCGATACGGTCGAGTATTTTTCTTTTAGGACCTATTGTGACAAGGTTTGGGCAAGGTATTGTCAGTAGTCCGGGGGGGTGTCAAATCGGAAGCAGACCTATTGATATTCATTTGGACGGACTCAAGGCATTAGGTGTTGATATAGATGACCAAAATTGCCTAATACGGTGCAGTGTAAAAACAGGAAAACTTGTAGGCGGTGATATCCGACTTAAAATGCCCAGTGTAGGAGCTACCGAAAATCTTATGATGGCAGCGGTGCTTGCAGTTGGCAGAACAGTAATAAGTAATGCGGCAAAAGAGCCGGAGATAGTCGACCTAGCTAATTTTATAAATGCTATGGGCGGCAATGTGCAAGGGGCAGGAACGAGTGAAATTGTCATTGACGGAGTGGACGGACTTGTAGGGGGTGACTTTACTCCTATACCTGACCGTATTGTTGCAGGGACATATATGATTGGGTGTGCTATGTGTGGCGGTTGTGTGCGTTTAGAGGGAGCGAATTTGGGGCATTTGGGTGCACTACAAACGGTGTTAGAAAAAACAGGTGTGGGGGTGTTTGGCGATAGCAATCATATTATTGTTGAGAGCAACGGAAACCTTATAAGTCCGGGAAGAATTGAGACGGAGGTTTATCCAGGGTTTGCGACCGATTTGCAGGCACAACTGATGGCGATGCTTGCGGTAACAAAAGGCGAAAGTATAATTGTAGAAAACCTTTTTGAGACACGATTTAGACACGCCGAAGAGCTAACAAAAATGGGTGCGGATATAGATGTAGTCAACAAGTCGGCTATTATTAAGGGCGTAAAGAGGCTTGTAGGGGCAGAAGTGAACGCTTTTGACCTAAGAGGCGGTGCGGCAATGGTCTTAGCAGGGCTTGCGGCTAATGGCACAACAGTAGTCAGTGATGTGCATTATATCGAGCGTGGATATGAGAACATTGTTGGAGATTTGAGAGGACTGGGGGCGGAGATAAAATAAAAGAAGAAAGAAAAAGGATAACTATTATTCGGGCGAACAATGTTCGCCCCTACGACGGGATGTTCAACTGCACTAGAAAATTCAATCATAGGGGCTGGCATTGCCTGCCCGAATAATAATTATCTTTATATTAAAAACAATCAATCCATATGACAAAAATGCTTGCTTTTGTTAGGTTAATATGATAATATAAATATATACACAGTTCAATTTGACTAAAGTCAAATGCGTTCAAAAAGGGTACCCTTTTTGGTTTCTTGCTACTTGTTGCAAGAAACCAGTGTATAAAAAATATTGATTATAGGAGAGCAATCAAATGAAAAGAATTTCAAAACTACTGGTCGTTATTATGCTTGCATGTGCTATGGGTATAAGTGTATTTGCATTGACAGCTTGCGGTGGTAATGACGGTAATATCCCTATCCCTAATCCGGGTGACGGGGCTAATGTTAATCTAGGCAACGAGCGTGGTGCAATAAGCCTTGAAAGAATCGAGGAGCTTATTATAGGCTGGGTAGACCTAGTCGAAGAGGGCGGAATGACAGACTTTTCGGCTTATCATAGGGCAGGTAGGCTGTCGACTGATTTTGCGATAAGAGGTAACGAAGCTATTGCGGGAGGGATATTTATTGGTTATTGCGGTGAGGAGGATTGCTATTATTGTTATAATGATGAGTGTCATTATGACGAAGATTCAGAGATGAGTTTGTACTGGCGTAACGGAGTTGCTTACGAAAGAGAGGGGGAAAATAGATTTGTAATATTTGGTGAACAAGCTGACCTGCAAGCAATGGTCAAGGATGTATTGTCAGGGGATTTGATGGATATAGCTTATGACTTTAGATATTATTACGAATATCTGTTTGAGGAGTTTGAGATAGTCGGAACAGAATATGCACGAGGCTACAGGATTACAATTACAGAGATAATAGATTGTGACGAGTGTTGTTCTATTTATTATTACGACGAGGCAATGTCTATTGTTATTGCCTTTGCTAGCAACGGAAGGCTTTTGGGTGTGACAATGTCCGCATCAGAATGGGAATATGATGATTTTGGGGCTAGTTATGTGACTTTGAGTATAGTTTGGAATAGACCTACTCTAAACTTCCCTAATGATTTGGGTGGCTTTTTGAGACCGTCAGCGGATAGTGTAATAGGTATAGAGTTTCTAGAGACATGGTGGAGTTCGGCGGTCGTAGGTGATAGCAGGTGGGTTGACACACGCTTGGATCTTGACTTGGGTGATGACGAGCCTTGGCACTGGACATGGGACAGTGCGATCTTTGAGGCAAGTAATGGCAATGTTATTATAGAATCATTTGGTGACATGGCACGACTTACCTTTGTAGCAGAGGGAGAAGTAACAATTACAGCAAGAAGTGTTGTTAATCCTGCGGTATATGCTACTTTAGACCTTACTATAACAGCGTAAAGCTATCTAATTAAAAAATATAAAATCTCAAAACATCCTGTCATAATATGCATGACGGGGTGTTTTTTATGCTATAGGAATTATCGTCCAACGGAATAGCTGTGCATCAACAAAAAGCATCAGCGATTCGTCTCGCAGAGACGATTTTGTTCTATAGGCAAAAACTTCTTTTTAGTTTTTTGCTAGGGGGTGTTTTTTGCTTGCAAATTATTTTGAGATGGTGTATACTAAGGTTAAAATTATTTATTCTTAGTTAGTGAAAGTTTTGCTTTTACTCTAGGACTTTAACTAAATAATGTTGCGGAGTATAGAAACGGCTTTTTATTTTATGCTGTTATGGGAATCTATACATAAAACCGCTTAGTTTTTTTGTGGTGTTAATTTGGAATTGTGGATTTGTTCTGCAATTTAAGTTTATTTTAGGAGATATATGAGTAATATTAAAAAAACAACAGAACCGGCAATCAAGGTAACCTTTTTGGGTGGTGTCGGCGAAATCGGCAAGAATATGACGGCATTGGAGTTTGGTGACGATATTATCGTTGTTGATTGCGGGCTGGCTTTTCCTAGTAGTGATATGCCGGGGGTAGACTTGGTTATACCTGACTATTCCTACCTATTCAATAACCGCCACAAGGTTAGGGGAATTGTTTTGACGCACGGACACGAGGACCACATCGGAGCGTTGCCTTTTGTGCTAAAAGATGTGCCTGTGCCTGTATTCGGAACAAAGTTGACCCTAGCTATACTTGACGGCAAACTTAGGGAGCATAAGGTAGACGAACCTAATTTGGTGACAGTCAAGCCTAAGAGTATCGTTAAGTTAGGTAATTCGTTTAAGGTCGAATTTATTCAGGTCAACCACTCAATAAGCGGCAGTTGCGCTATTGCTATTCATACGCCTATCGGAGTTGTTGTGCATAGCGGTGACTTTAAGGTTGACTACACCCCTATTGACGGAGCGACTACGGATCTAGCAAGGCTAGGTGAGTTGGGCGGTAGAGAAGTCTTGTTATTTATGTGCGAAAGCACCAATGTGGAGCGAAGCGGACACTCTATGAGCGAGCAGGTTGTCGGGGTAAGTCTTGACGGGATTTTTGCCGACAATATGGATAGACGGATTTTGGTAGCTACATTTGCAAGTAATATCCACAGGCTACAACAAATAATTGACCTTGCTAAGAAGTACAAACGAAAGGTTGCTTTTAGCGGTCGCAGTATGATTAACATCAGTGACAGTGCGGCAAAAATCGGAGAACTTAGATTCTCGCCCGAAGATATTATTGATATTGACAAGATTAACAATTTTGCGGACAAGGAGCTTGTTATTATTACGACAGGAAGTCAGGGCGAGCCTATGAGCGCCCTTACAAGAATGTCAAGCAATGAGTTTAATAAGGTCAAGCTAGGAATTAACGATACTATTGTTATAAGTGCGTCACCCATACCGGGTAACGAGAGAATGATTTATAGCGTTATCAACAATTTGTATAAACTTGGTACGAGAGTTATTTACGAAAGCTTGAGAGATGTTCATGTTAGCGGACATGCTTATGCCGAAGAGCTAAAACTTTTTCATAGCCTTTTGCGTCCTAAGTTTTTTGTGCCGGTGCATGGTGAGTATAGACATCTCAAAAGACACGCCGAGTTAGCCGAAAAAATGGGAATGAGGTCGGTTGATGTTTTTGTGCCTGAGATAGGTAATCAGATTGAGATTACTAAGCGTGCTATGAGAATGCTTGACAATGTGTCATCGGGGAGTTTGCTTGTTGACGGACTTGGTGTGGGTGAGGTAGGTAACACAGTCCTGAGAGACCGTAAGCATTTGGCGGAAGAAGGTTTTTTTGTAGTTACGGCAGGTATTGATAGCCGTAGCGGTGAGCTTACAACTTTAGAGTTTTCGTCAAGAGGTTTTGTATACGAAAAAGAAGCCGAAGATGTCTATAAGTCGTGTGACGAAATTGTGCGAGGAATAATCGGAAGCCTCGACCTAAGAGATTTTAGTGATTACAACTTACTAAAAACCAACATACGCAACGAAATCAAAAGACACCTATTCAGACGCACAAGAAAAAATCCTTTTATATTAGTTGCTGTTGTGACTATTTAAGTATTTTTGAGTGAGTAGTAATGGGCTAAAAAACATACTATCCTCTCCATTAGGCAAAAGAGGACAAATTCAAGAGGCGGTGTTGCAAAAGTGCGATATCGCTGTTTTTGGTTTGCCGTCAGCCGAACGAGCAGTGACGGCGGTTGTGTCGGCTATGAGTGGGTGCAATGTGCTGTATATTGCCCCTGATTTTGTCACGGCAGGGGTTGCCTTTGAGCAAATCAATGCGTTGACAGGCAATGCGGTACTGCTACCGTCTGTGGTTGATGTGCTTACCTATAGACGGAGCGAGTCTAGGGAGTCGGTATATAAGAGAATAGAAGCATTGTATAAGATTGAAGGAATAGGGAGTAGTGAAAATGGAATAGTGGTTGTTGCTACGGCGGAGACTTTGTGTAATCTTTATCCTATGAGGGGTGCTTTGAGTGATGCTACTGTCAGCCTAAAAGTCGGGGATAGTTTTGCACTAGACACTCTTGCACGGCTACTTGTTACAGCAGGATATAAGCGTGCCGTTAAAGTAGAGACCATAGGTGAGTTTGCCTTAAGAGGCGACATTTTGGACATCTTCGGAATAAACGGCAGGGCGGTTAGGTGCGAATTTTTTGGCGATACGCTGGAGAGTATCAGGACACTTGATATAGATACTATGGTTTCGGCAGGTGCGATGAGCGAGGTTAGGATACTGCCTTGTTATGAGGAAGTCGGAATCAATGCCCAAAGTATAAAACTCACTCAATGCGGGGATTTGGCAACCCAGATAATGGAGCGGGTAAATAGCGGAGATGTGTCGGCATATAAGTATTTGTTGCCTTATGTTAGAGAGCAGTTTTGCAGTCTTGACCAATTTTTGCCCGATGATTTTGTAGTCTTTTTTGACGAAAAAAAGCAAATCGAGGACAATTTAAGACTTGTTTATAGCGAGTATGAGAATAGATTTTCGGCACTTTTGATGCGTGGCGAAGTTTTGCCTGATGCACTCGGTGCTATCGTAGAGAGTGGCAAGGCAATAACTTTTGACAGGACAAAAATCTACTTTAGTTCGGTCGGCGATATTTCGGGGTGTCCTACCATCAAGCCTGTCACCCAAGCTATGTCCAATTATACCCGTAATTTTGCAATGCTCCAAGATGATATTAAGGAATGGCAGAATGCAGGTTACAAGGTTATACTATGTGCAGGCGATATTGAAGGGGCAAACGGACTTAAAGAAAACCTAGGGATAGGCATAGACATTATTCCCGATTTTGTCCCGTATGGTTGGGTTGATACAGACAGTCAAGTTGTCATAATAGGCACGCACAATCTCTTTGCAAAAAGCCGAAAAAGTGGTGGTAAGTCAGGAGC
Source organism: Bacillota bacterium (assembly GCA_009783985.1). Taxonomy (GTDB): domain Bacteria; phylum Bacillota; class Clostridia; order Christensenellales; family Pumilibacteraceae; genus WQVM01. The sequence continues at coordinate 27,713 of WQVM01000007.1, forward strand.
AAAAAGTGCAAAAACCAAACTGCAATCTGTACCTAAAGAGGGTGATTTTGTTGTGCATTCTCAGCACGGTATCGGACTTTGTGAGGGTGTCAAGACTATCACCACAAGCGGTTATAGCAGGGACTATGCGACAATTATTTATGCAGGGGACGGCAAGATTTATGTCCCTATCGAAAATCTTGACAGCCTGAGTCTATATCAAGGCGGTGAGCAATCGCCGACACTCAATAAGTTAGGCGGCAACGATTGGGAAAAAACCAAAGCACGGGTCAAAAAATCCGTGAGTGCGATGGCTTTTGACCTTATGGGTTTGTACGGTGAACGCAGTCAAAAAAAAGGTTATATATACAGTGGCGGCGAGGAGCTTTTGGAAGAGTTTGAGAGTGCTTTTCCGTACACTGAGACCGATGACCAACTGACGGCAATCGCCGAGAGTATCGGTGACCTTAGACAAGGCAAAATAATGGACCGCCTGCTTTGCGGTGATGTCGGATACGGCAAAACCGAGGTTGCTTTGAGGGTTGCTTTTAGAGTAATAATAGAAGGTAAGCAAGCCGTCATACTTGCACCCACAACTATACTAGCAAGACAACACGCCGAAACGGCAAAAAAAAGAATGGAGGCTTTTGGGGTCAAAGTCGCCTCACTTACAAGATTTGAAAGTCCAGCAAATATCAAGAAGGTTTTGGATGATTTGGCTGCAGGCAAAGTTGACCTTGTTATAGGAACTCATAGACTACTTAGCAAAGATGTCAAATTCAAGGATTTGGGACTACTTATATTAGATGAGGAGCAACGCTTCGGAGTTGCCGATAAGGAAAAAATCAAACTACTCAAAAAAGACATCAATGTACTTACCCTGTCCGCAACACCCATACCGAGGACGCTACACCTTAGTCTAATCGGCGTTAGGGACATCAGCGTGTTAGACACACCGCCTGCTGATAGGATACCCGTGCAGACTTTTGTCAGCGAGTATACGGAAGGGCTGGCGGCGGCGGCAATTGAGAGGGAACTGTCACGGAGCGGCAAGGTTTTTGTCGTGTATAACCGTGTAGAAAAAATCGAAAGTTTTGCTGCGAGTATTGCCTCACTTGCACCCAAAGCTAAGGTCGTTGTGGGTCACGGTCAGATGACCGCCGATAGATTAGAGAGGGCAATAGATAGTTTTGTGCATGGAGATGCGGATATTTTGGTCGCAAGCACCATTATCGAAAATGGTCTAGACATCGCTGTCGCTAATACTATGATTGTAGCCGATGCAGATAGACTTGGACTTAGTCAACTATATCAACTTAGGGGCAGAGTAGGTCGTGGCAATCGCTTGGCTTATGTGTTTTTTACTTATGACGGTCGCAAGTCTCTTACCGATACAGCATACAAAAGGCTAGAAGCAATCACGCAGTTTACGCAATTCGGGAGCGGTTTTAAGATTGCTATGAGGGATTTGGAGATTAGGGGTGCCGGTAATGTTATGGGACGGGAGCAACACGGGCATATGGAAAAAGTCGGTTACGATATGTATTGCCGTCTGCTTGGCGAAGCGGTTGCCGAGCTAAAAGGAGAAACTCCCGACGAGGCTTTTGGGGGAGATGAGGTCAAGACAGTTATTGATTACAGTGCCTACTTGCCTAAAGGTTATGTGTCAGGCAGTGAGGAGCGTATGGCTTTGTATGCAAAAATCGCCAGAGTTGGCTCAATTGCCGAAAAAGACGGGCTAATCAGCGAGATAAAGGATATTTATGGCACACCGCCTCAGTCAGCCGTCAACCTTGTGGGGGTAGGGCTTATCAAAAATCTTAGTCGCAAAATGGGTGCAAATTGTGTCAAAGTAACAAAAGGCGAAATCAGCCTATCTTTCAAAGATGTCGGGTCACTCAAAGAAAATGTCTTTAGAAAAGCAACAAAATATGGTGGCAGACTTAATGTTGAACGCAATCCCGTGATAAATTTTGGTAATCAAGGGTCATACGAGAGTTTTATGCGTTTTTTGACAGAATAGGGAGTAGGGAGTAGGGAATAGGGTGGTTCAAGTCGTAGGGGCGGATGTCCCCAGCCGCCTGAATACTTTCAAATCCTTATACTATAATAATGATAATTATCATTCGGGCGGTCGAGGATGCCCGCCCCTACAGCAAGGATGCCCACTAACAACTAATCACTAAACACTAATATATATACAGTTACACCTTTTTGCTTGTCGACTATTACATAATAGGGGTTTGATTGCGGATAATACGCATAAGGACAAGTTGGGCAAAAAATTTGTAATTGCTTGTCCAAAATACTTGACACAGGTCTAAAAGGTATGTATAATATTAATGTTAAAGTATACATTTATACCTTTATGTATACTGTATTCTAAGGAGTAAACCAAAACAATGAGAAATTTGAACACAAAAAAGCTAAAAACTTTGACATACGGGGTTATGGGCTTTTTGCTAAGCATTGCGCTTGCTATCGGAGCATGGAGCTGGTTGCCTATCGCTAGAGTATCGGCTGCACCTGCTACAGGTCCATCAGTTAGCCTATCGACGGCAACATCTTTTAACTTGCCCGAAAGAAGAGCTTTTGGTGGTTCTGTGGTTTTTGATGCTACAGAGTTTGCAGGTATGGAGATAGAAGTTACTAAGCCTAGCGGAGATACTGAGGCTTATGACCCGGGTGATACATTGCACCTTAACCAAATCGGCACATTTAATATACGCCTTAGCCGTGGCGGTGCATTTTTCCACGAGTTTAATGTAGTCAGCTTTTTGAGAGATGAGCCTATTCTTTTTATAGAGCAAAACGGTGCAGGTGTTCCAACAATAATGGAAGTCGATGGCACTATGTCAAATTTGCCTACAACAAGCTGGGCTGATGTAACTAATTGGGACTATGTGGACGATAATTGGCCACAAGCTCGTTTGGTATACATTGACGACAACGGCAGAGAGCATCCTATCCGTGACGGAGCTAATAACCCTATTGAGGTCAATATTAGAGCTATGGGTTCTAACAACATTGATAATGTTGATAGAGATACAGTATTTACTAATCAAGGCAGAACATGGATAGAATTTTATGCCCAAATAGGTGTAGATAGCGAGGGTCTTGCAGGCAAGGTGCTAAGCCAAGACTTTGAGGTATCTATCAGACCTACTTTTAATCCAACAGAGCCACCCCGTATTACAGTTGTCGGTGTGCCTGCTACAGCAAGCATTCGTACAAGAGTAACTTTGCCAGTGGCTACTGCAACAGACCTTCATGATACAAGGATAAGATTTGATATTGAGGTGCGTGACCCTAACGGTCGTTTGGTAACACAACCCGGTAGAGATAGTATTTGTAGAGATACAGACTTTGTATTGGCTTATCCTGCAGCAGTTGAGGGAATAGAGGGCGAAACTGCCGAACAGCGTGCTCAGCGAGCAGGCTTTACCAATAACCCAGTAAGATTTGATAATGACCGCAACAGACATTTTTATCCGCATATGAATGGTGACTTTATTGTAACCTTTGTAGCTATCAATCATTTGGGTATAAGAAGCACAGTTAGGACAAGCCGTATAACTGTTTCGGACAGAACAGCCCCTACATTTGTAGATATTGAAGATTGGCGCATTCCTACCGAGTGGGGACGCACTAATGTAACAAATGAAGCAGGAGCGAGTGTCGGCACACAAATATTGATACCTGTTCCTACAGTTGTTGACAACTACACTGAGACCCCTACAGTTGAGCTTATTATCCGTAACCCGCAAGGAAATGATGTAATAAGATTTGGCAATATCAAGGCAGAGGGTGTTTCTGCACGCAATGCGGATTATCATAACCTTGCGGCAGGCGGTATTGCAGGCGGAACAACACAAACTATTAGATATTGGCTACAGACAGCGGCAGGTACATTTGCTGAGTCAGCTTATGATGTAGACGGTGCTGTAAGAGGCTTTTTGTTCAACCCGGCTTTGTATGAGCCATTGGATACTGTCCGCAACAGCATTACAGGAATGTTTGTTGTAGAATATCGTGCAAGAGATGCTGCAGGTAATATCGCTACCCAAAGATTTAATATCGATATAAGAACAGCCTTTACAGACGATACTCTGCCTACTGTCAGAATCCCAGAGATGCCGTCTTTCCTAACCTTTAATACCGATGCACCAACTTCTTTTGTTATCCCGCAACCTATTGTGAGTGACAACAGTGCTACTCGCCTAAGAGTGCAATACCTTATGAGCGTAGGTGGTGTATATGTGCTTGTTAACGGTGGTGAAAGAATGATACTTGACGGTGCGACACTTAGCTTTGACCCTAACACTGTTAGTCGTGGCTTAGCTATTGTTACAAGAAATGCTACAACAGGTGCTATTACTGTCGTCAATGAGCTAATTACAGACGAAGAGATTCGTAACCCTCGTTTTGGTGGCAACCTAATCCCTTACGACGAGATTAGTTTTAGACTGACAGCATGGGACAGCGTAGGTAATTACCGTTATGTAAGTGATGACAACAGACCTATCATCAGAATGGCTGACCAAAACGATGCAGGTAGTTTTACGCTTAACAGCACTCATACTATTAACGCAAGACAAACCGGAAATGGCGATAGAGTAGAGCTAAGAAATAACTTTGCTGTTGATGCAAACGGTGTTTATAATAATAGATTTGTCACCCCGATATTTAGCATTGGTGGGCTAGCAGAGGGTGACAGACTTACAGGCTTTGAGGTTGCTATCTATGAGCAACGCTACAATGAGGACGATAACGACTGGGATACCCCTATCAGAATAAGAGAGCAGGATGTAATATTCCGCTTTATCCAAAGTGGCACTTCGCCGGCAATCAACATTTACGAAATTAGCTATACACCTAATATTGGTAATGTTGCAGGCAACCTAGGTCGTAACAACCATATTAACAACCGTATATTTATATCTGTAAGAGCTTTTAATGCTAGTGGCGACAACCAAGTTGCTAGAATTGCACTAACTGGCATACAAGCTCGCTTTGACGGAAGTAATGTTGGCGGTGGATCATCAAATGTCAACATCAATATGCCGTCTAACCTAGCTGTAATGACTTGGACAGACATGAATAATAATTGGTTCTATGATAATGCAGGAGCAATTGAGAGCTATATCCTAAGAAGAATTGAATCTAACGGATTCTTTAGCGTAATGGGCAATAGATTCCGTGCAAGCACAACAGGCTCATTTAATATTTCTTACTTCCGGGATACTGTTACTAATCTTAACGATCGTGGTGCTATTGCAGCTGCCCATACAATAACTGTAAATAATGCCGAAAATCCAATCATCATAAGAAGAGAAAACACCCCTAACTTCTTACCAAGAAGTGTCGCTGCTAACAATAATATCGGCGATGTGCTATTTGATGGCAACGGAGAGTATGACCGAGCCGAAGTAGCTAGACGCCGTGCTGAGGGAGAGGCTTTTCTAAATGACCCTAACGACCCATTCAACCCTGACAGCCCGTTTGCACTCTATATAGACGGTGCCCGCAATCCTAACGCTAATCCATTCTATCCTTATGTCAGATTGCCTGCCGTCAATGCAAGCTCTATGACAGGGGCAACTAATGTTACGGTATCGGTTACTCTACCTGGCGGTGGCGGTGCTCAAGCTACTCTTTATTCTGTAGTGCCGACATCATATCATTCACGCACAAGTCCGCATTTCCGTAGTGGCAACCCTGTTGCTAATGTTTTGGATAGAGTAACTCACCGTCCTAATGACTATGTTACAGGCGATATATTCTTCCGTCCTACTGTCAGTGGTGTTTATACAATAACATTTAGACCATTTAGCAATGGCGTTGAAGGTGCTCCTGAGATTATTACAATCGTTGTAGGCAATGTTGTTCCGCCTAATCTTACTGTAGAGGGTACACACGCTAGCACAATGCGTATAGGCGACACATTTACTTTCTTGCCTATGAGTGCAGCGGGTATTGACTACAGAGGTACTGCAATGAACCCTGAGACATTCACATTTACTAAGGAAGTAAGGTTAGATAATGTTCTTTTGACAGAATGGACTGTTTCAGGTCTGGGTACAGACTCTGCTACAGCTGAATATAGAGGAACTGCTCCTACTATTGAGACTGCAGGCAGATACGAAGTAACATATAGGGTAGTAGATGAAGACGGCAATATAGACTATGTAACCTTTGTTATAACTGTATCAGCAACTAGTGCCAGAAGACCTCTCAATACTACAGTACTAAGTGTTGTCCTTTCAATCATTGGTATTTTGGTTATTGTAGGGTTAGTATTCTACTTTATCAAATTCCGTAAAATCAAAGAGTAGTATAATTAACAAACTTAAAAAAGGCATGGCTTGTATTGCAGGCTATGCCTTTTTTCTGTCTCTATATAAATTGTCATTAGAGATAAATACTATATAAAAACAATCGCACTAAATCGTCATTAGGGTTGTTACGAAACCCCAAAGTGGGATCTGTCATCCTGAGCGAAGCGAAGGATCTAGCGAAGCGGAAAATGCAGGGACTTGCAACTTTTTAAGGGTTTTTTACTCGCTAACGCTAGATCCTTCGCTTCGCTCAGGATACCTTCGGTGCTTCGTAGGACAAGACCAATAATGTTTTATCGTCCAATACAGGGTTTCGTAACAACTCTATTGCGAGCATTTTATTTGTCCTAGTGTAGGGGACGCCGATGACGGCGTCCCGAATAACATTTTTCCTATGTTATCCCGAACCAACAATTACTCATTTTTGTAGCTTACGGCTATTTTATCTTTTTCTTTATCATAGACTGCAAGGATAATATTATCCAAATCTTTTTTATCGGCGACATCTAGTTTTTGATTAAGCCATTCTTGGTCGTAGCCTAAAGTTCGCAAAGTTGCTTGATTTATTTTACCGTCATCAATTAGGTAATAGGGGAGCTTGGCATCGGGACTTTTTTGCATTATACTCAAACCACCGCTGTTTTCAAATACTGCATACTCAATATCTGACAAGTCAAAATAGCCTTTTTCACGGCTTTTGGATATCAAATCGTTTATGTCCAGTTTACTTTTTTTAAGTGATTTGTAATTTATTTTTCCCTCATAAATAATCATAAGCGGTTCGCCTTTCAAAAATTTCTTAAAAAATTTGCCCTTTCGTTCCAAAAATATAATAAACAAATTAAGCACAAAAAAGAAGCTCATAGCAACAAGAAAATGCCAAAAAGGAGTGTCAGACATATCAGTAGCCATATTAGCCGCAATAGAACCCACTGCAATACCTAACATATAATCAATAACATCTAATTGAGCTATTTGTTTTTTGCCGAGAAGTTTCGCCATCACAAACAAATAGATTGCCGCAATTGCCGAAAACAACAAAATTCTTAATACAACTTGCATATTAAGTAGTGTGTACTATATTATAAGAATAAATTTATATAAAAGTATTTGAGATTTAATTAGAGCTAACTTTGTGGAGAACAGCTTGCGTGTCCATCGTCATTGCGAGGAGCATAGCGACGAAGCAATCTGCCAAAGACAAAAAAGTAGTTTGTACGCCAAATATGAATTTTTCTAGGGCAGATTGCTTCGTTCCTCGCAAAGACGATAGTGGCTCTAGCGTTGACACACCACAAAACTTAATCAATACCCAAGCGTAGGGGACGCCGCCTTCGGCGTCCCGAATAGGTAATAATCAATTTTTTATAATAAGGATAATTATTATTAGGGCGAGCAATGCTTGCCCCTACACTTGGATTATCTTGTGTAGATGTTTTCCTAAGTGTAGGGGCGGGCGTCCTCGACCGCCCGAATAACAATAAATCCTTATACTATCCTAATCAACTATCTCAACCTTATACTTATCCAACCAATAGTTTATTTGCAAAAAATACGCTATTGTTTGGGGGGTAGTCATTAGTTGACCGTACCATGGAGTAGACTCTTGAGACCCTAACAAATTTTCCAAAGCCTCTTTTTTGATAATTTTTAGGATAGGAGCGGAGGAGTCACTAATCACTTCTCTAAGTCTATTTGACACAGCGGTGAGGTAGGCAGGGTTATGCGTTTTTGGATAAGGGCTTTTTTTACGCCAAAGCACATTGTCTGGCAAAATCCCCGTCATTGCCTCTCTAAGCAAGCCTTTTTCTCGTCCTTTATAATCTTTATACTCCCACGGAACGGCATAAAGATACTCCACAAGTCGGTAGTCACAAAATGGTAGCCTTGTAGCTAATCCTGCCATTGTACTCATACAGTGCTTGCGTTCAAAAAGCGTTTGCCCGAACCATTTAAGGTTAAGGTTAGTCATCTCTTTCATTCGGCGTTCTAGCGGAGTCGCTGACTGCAGTATATGAGTGCTTGTTATGGCTGACCGATAACGCTCTTGCACATAGTTGCTATCAATAGCGTTAGCAAAATCGTCTTTCAAAAAACTTTTGCGAAATTCAAGCGAACCTGCCCAAGGAAAGCCGTCAATATTCCTAATCGTCTCATCTCTAAACCACGGATAACCCCCAAAAATTTCGTCCGCACCCTCGCCTGATAAGGCAACATCTATATAAGGCTTTACTTTTCTGCAAAAAAGCAAAAGGGATGCATCAATATCAGCCATTCCGGGCAAGCCTCTGGCATCAACCGCATCATACAGAGCATCAACAAGCTCGTCGGTATCTAGCAGGATTCGGTGATGTTTGGCCCCCAAAAAGGAATTCATTTCCTCGATATAGGCTATGTCGCTATTAGGCTGAAACTTGCTTGCCCTAAAATGCTTGTCATTATCCTTATAATCTACTGAAAAAGTTTCGAGTTTTTTACCCTTGCTGGCAAGATACCTGTTAGCAACCGCAGAGATAATGCTTGAGTCAAGTCCACCGGACAGAAAAGTCCCGATTATATTTTCTGACTCTAATGACCGCTCTATAGATTCAATTAATAATGCCCGCACTTTTTGCTTTGTTTCCTCAAAACTATCCGTATGAGGCTTGTCGGTTAGCTCCCAATACTTACGCAGGGTAAGTTTGTTTGTATCGGAATCATAATATCCGCGTGTAGCAGGGGGCAGAGACTTAATATCCTTAAAAATAGCGTGACTTGGGGTTCGCCCCGGTCCTAGCAATATAAGTTCTGCTATCCCTTGTTTATCAACTTGAGGCTTAACGCTTGGGTGAGCCAAAATTGTCTTTATATCCGTCCCGTATAAAAAAATACCGTTCTTATGATAATAGAATAATGGTCTGACACCCAATCTGTCTCGCTTGAAATTTATTTGATTTTTGTGCATATATAAATTATATATGCGTAAGTAATGATATTGTTGCGGGCAACTAGTGGACATATGTGCAACTCAAAGGCGGACATATCAAAAATGATTGACAATGGCTTGTATTTGTGCTATGCTAAACAGAGAACAAAAATAATGAATAGCCAATAAAAATACCGTCATCGCACGACAAAGGAGGTCGGCATAAATGTGTATGTTTATATACAACCCGACCGCAGGTAAGGGAAAGGTTAAAAAACACCTCGCACTAATAATCGGGCGACTTGAGCAAATATTCGGGAGTGTGACGGTCAAGGAGACCCTGCAAGAGGGTGACGCCGCAAGGTTTGCCTCGCAAGCGTGCGGTGTTTATGAATATCTGATTTTTAGCGGGGGAGACGGTACTTTTAATGAGGTGGTCAATGGGATTGCCGAGGCGGAAAACCGTCCGATTTTGGGATACATACCGCAAGGCACGACCAATGATATAGCCTCTAATTTTGGGCTGTCAAAAAAAGTCAAAAAAGCACTTGACACTATACAACTCAAAAAAAACACACACGCCGATATTATTAAGGTGACACATACCGATAGCCAAGTATCCTCTTATGCAGCA
>WQVM01000008.1 GCA_009783985.1 Bacillota bacterium
AAGGTAGCACCCAAAAAAATAGTCGGGTAATAGTGGTCAGGAAGTAAACGGTCAGTGAACTAGTTTAGTATAGTAAAAATATAAAGAGAGAGCCTTGTCTGGGTTGACAAGGCTCTCTCTTTTTTGATGTCATAGGAAAAATCGTCTAACGCTACAGTTGTGACGCAAAAAAGAGCCTCAGCGAACCGCCCACCGAGATTGCCTGAATAAAGAACAAAATATGTTCGGTGGCGGCTTTTTTACTTTATATTAAGAAGCTCTTTTAATAGTTGTAAATCTGTTCAAAAATAAAAAATCTCCAATCGATTCGCCTGTAATTGGCGGTTCGACTGGAGATTCGTTTGGTGGGAGCAACAGGGATCGAACCTGTGACCCTCTGCTTGTAAGGCAGATGCTCTCCCAGCTGAGCTATGCTCCCACAAAAATGCATTAGATACTGGTCTAATGCATATAAATACTTTGATTATTTTGCAACTTTTTTTGATGTACGGACACAGCGTGTGCAAACATATTGGTTAGACACAGTTCCGTCAATTTCGATACGCTTCTTGTGTAAATTAGGTTCGAAAGTTCTTCTTGTGTGGCGGTTTGAGTGACTGACATTATTGCCGGACGCTTTGCCTTTGCCGCACACAGCACATATTCTGCTCATTATTTTTTGCCTCCGTTATTATATGCCGATACATACAACAGGAATTATTATAACACATTTGATAAACTAAAATCAAGCAAAATTTACCATATTTTGAAATTACTCCAAAAAATCACTTGCAAAAAATGTTTAATTATAGTAAACTATAAGAAGTGTGATAAATCTTAGCCTGCATACGATTAGTAAATCACATCAATAGAGATTAAATTATGGCAGTTAATACAGCAAATGCATATGGACGCATTATGGTGACAGACGAAGCTATTTCGGAGGTCGCTGGTTTTTCTGCACTTGACTGCTATGGTATAGTTGATTTGGTCACTAAAAAATTCTGCGAAAACATATCGCAGTTTTTTCGCAAGGGTAAAGTCAGGAGAGCATCAAGAGGTGTGAAGGTGCTGACTAACGGCGACAAAATTTTTATTGACCTTAAAGTTATTGTAAAATACGGTGTGGCTATCGAAGCCGTTGCCGAGTCACTCAAAAAGACTGTAACCTACAATGTCGAAAAATTTACCGGTATGGTAGTTGATACAGTCAATATTAATGTTATCGGAGTAAAGGTATAGGGATATATGGAGTAAGGGATTGGATATAGGAATAGTTTTATTGCTTATATTGCTGTCATTACTCTCTAATTTCTATGCATAAAAATATAAAAATGCATAAAACAATAAATGGTTCTACTTTAAGAAAAATGATTTTGAGCGGGGCGAAAAGCCTTGAGCAAAATAAAGATTATATAGATTCCCTCAATGTTTTTCCTGTGCCTGACGGTGATACAGGGACTAATATGTCGCTTACTATGTTGACAGCTGCCAAAGAAATTTCGGCGTGTGCGAGCAACAATATGAGTGCACTTTGTGCTGCACTTAGCAAGGGGGCACTTAGAGGGGCGAGAGGCAACAGCGGTGTAATACTCAGTCAGATTTTTAAGGGTATTTGCAATGTTTTGTCTGAGTCGGGTGAGAATGTCGGGTGTAAGCAGTTTGCTAAGGCACTCAAGGAAGGCTCTGATATAGCGTATAAGGCTGTTACTAAGCCAAAAGAAGGGACAATCCTTACCGTAATTCGTGAGATGTCGGACGCTGCACTCAAAATCTGCAAAAAATCGATTGATATTGACGAATTTTTAGAAAAAGTAATCGCAGAAGGTGAGGTTTCGCTCAAAAAAACTCCTGAACTTTTGCCTGTTTTGGCAAAAGCGGGTGTTGTTGATGCCGGCGGAAGAGGTCTTCTTGTTATAATGCAAGGTTTTGTCAATGCAATAATAGGTATAGAGGACTATACTTTTGAGTTTGCGACAGATACATTTGCGGCTGATCCAAGCGAACGGAGTCATGTTGACTATAGTAATCTTGCAGAGATAGAATTTGCCTATTGTACAGAGTTTTTTATAATTAATCTGCACAAAAAGACTACCGAAGCCGAAATCGACCGTTTTAGAGAGAGTTTGATGACTATCGGTGACTGCGTGCTTGTTATCGGTGACCTATCTATGGTCAAAATTCATGTGCATACTAACGAGCCGGGTACAGCACTTAATTTAGCTGTCAAATTAGGTGAAGTTGACCGAATTAAGATAGAAAATATGCTTGAGGAGAATCGTGCGCTTATCGGAAAAGGTAATGAGAATCTCAAGCCTTTTGGCATAGTTTCTGTTTGTGCAGGCGAGGGGCTTGCGGCTATATTCAAAGATTTGCAGGTTGATGCGGTTATTGAGGGCGGACAAACAATGAACCCAAGTGCAGAGGATATTGCTAATGCTTGTGACAGGGTTTTGGCATCAGATATCTTTGTTTTTCCTAATAATAAGAACATAATTTTGGCAGCTGAGCAAGCAAAAGCTATCAGTCGTCGTAATTTGCATATTATTCCGTCAAAAAATGTGCCACAAGGACTGGCAGGTGTTTTATCTTATGATGCAGAGGCAGAAGCAGGCGAAAACTATGAGGCAATGAGTGATGCTATCCAAAATGTCAAGGCAGGTATGGTTACATATGCTGTCAGAAATACAAAAATCGGTAATTTTGACCTCAAAGAGGGCGATATTATCGGTATAATTGAGGACGGCAAGTCCAGAATTGCGGCAAAAGGTAAAGATATATCAAAAGTAGTGCGTGATTTAGTCGGCAAAATGATGGAAAACGACACAAGCACTATTACGCTATACTTTGGTAGTGAAGTAACCGAGGAAGAAGCCGAAAAACTTGCCACCGAACTACAAGAAAAATACGATAATTGTGATGTTGACTTCCATTTTGGCGGACAACCATTGTATTACTATATAATCGCAATGGAATAGAATAATTAGGTTACAAGTCTAAATCTAGGAATAATTCCTAGTTTCTACGATGACTAAAAGCAATTATAAAAAAATAGAACTAGTTTCTCCGGCGGGTAATTTAGATAAGCTGAGGGTGGCTTTTTGTTTTGGTGCTGATGCGGTTTATTTGGCGGGTAAGAGATGGGGACTAAGAGCACAGGCGGACAATTTTGAGCGTGATGAGATTGTTGAGGCTGTAAGACTGGCAAAGACTTGTAAAAAGAATGTATATATTACCCTCAATATTCTAGCTAGAGGAGAGGATTTTGACGGGTTAGATGATTATATCGCTTTTCTTAATGAGGCTAAAGTAAACGGTGTAATAGCAAGTGACTTAGGTGTTATGGCTAGAGTTAAGGCAATTGCACCCACAATGCCTATACATGTGTCCACACAAGCAAATGTAAGTAATGCAGCGGCGGCTTTGGAATATGTGCGTCTTGGTGCAAGTAGGATTGTACTTGCGAGAGAACTTAATTTATCCGAGATTGCCGTTATCCGAAAGGCATTGCCTAAATCCGTACGGTTAGAGGCTTTTGTACACGGTGCGATGTGTATGGGTATCAGCGGACGGTGTTTAATAAGTAATTATTTGGCTGGGCGGGACAGTAACCGTGGTGACTGTAGTCAGCCATGCAGGTGGGAATTTGGCGATAAATCCCGTCATTGCGAAGAGCAAAGCGACCCATTCGGCAAGCTCAGAGCAGGCTCCGCAATCCCATGTAAAAAGCTCAAAAGCAACATAGACCTAACATATCCGTCATCTAGAGGTAATCCGAGCGGCGAGTTGGAAGTCCAAGAGGATAACAGGGGCACATATTTCTTTAACAGTAACGACCTTAATATGATAGAGTATATCGACAAGCTGTATGAGGCAGGTGTCGATTGTTTTAAGATAGAAGGGCGAGTTAAGTCGGTTTATTATGTAGCCGCGGTAACGGGTGCATACCGCAAAATGATTGACTTGTACGCACAAAAAGGCAAAGAGTTTGTACCTTGTCCCCAAATAACAAGCGAAACTTATAAAGTAGCGCACAGAGGTTACAGCACAGGTTTTTATTTAGGCGGAGACGCTGGACAAAACTATGTATCAAGTCAAGCCGCGTGCGAATACGACTTTGTAGGGGCGGTAATTGAAGATAAATGCAAAGACGGTTATGCCGTAATAGAACAACGCAACCGTTTTGTAGTGGGCGATACTTTAGAAGTTATGTCGCCCGCTCAACATCATAACGCTCAACTAATAATAGCGCATATGACCGACCTCAAAGACAACCCAATCCCCGATGCCAAATTTGTCCAACAAAAACTCAAAGTATATACGGATATTCCCCTTAAAGCGGGAGATATGCTAAGAAAAAACAGAGTCAATCATCTTTCTTAGTGATGGGTTGAGTTATTGGGTCATAATTACAAGGTTTCTTGATAAAATTAGGGCAGTAGTGTAGTTCCGAAACGGGATTGATGAAACTTGAGCAAAAGCCGTAAAATGCTTTAATATATTTGTTAGATAATCGTTGGTAAGACGGGATAAAAGATTGACAGTCTTTGCAATGTTGATTCATAATTGTGTCTCCTAAGGCAGCAAAAAATCGGGCAATAAAATTGTTTTGTTTTGCCTTTTGTTTGTTGCTTTTTTTAATATTTTGTGATACAATAAAAGTTGCTACTTATTTTGCTAATCAGTAGCTTGCAGAACTATCTGCGTACAACTATATTATACATTCTCATTTATGCGAATGTCAAGCAATTTTCGCATAAATGAGAAAATATTTGAAATAATTTTATGGAATTTGATTGCAGTAAAGTAATAGAACGCATTAAATCCGCTTGCGCCGCTAAAGGGGTTAGTGTGAATTCTGCATTTATACAAAGTGGCGTAAAGAAAGATATGATTGTACATTTATCAAATCAGCATATCCCAAGTGCAGACAAATTTCTTAAACTCGCATATTTTTTAGGTGTAACCACCGATTACTTGTTAGGATTAAGTGACAATTAGCACTAAGATACATATTTAATTTGTCATTGCGAGGAGGTACGACGAAGCAATCCCACGAATAGAACACTTTACATGGGATTGCTTCGTCGCTTTCGCTCCTCGCAATGACTTTTTTATGTTAGTTGATAATTGATATTCGGGCGGCTGAGGCCGCCCCTACGACTGAAAACACAATTGCATATCATAGGTCAACAGCTTGAAGTATAGTTACATTAGGAATTTAAGTTATACCACCATTTGGGTATTCTAATGCAGTTGTATTCCTAGTTGTAGGGGCGGATGCCCCCAGCCGCCCGAATATCAATTATCAATTTATACAACAGGTCTTAAGTTAGGTTGGTCAATTGTGTCTTAGTCAAAATTTGTTAATAAATCCGTCCGCTATGGTAGACGGAGCAGAAATTTTGTTGTCTAGCAACTCAAAACATTTCTAAAAAATTTTGCAAATAGTATTATTTTTTTGTTGACACTCTACTGCGCAGTGTGCTAATATGGTAGAGTGTTTTAGCAATCTATTGATTAGAGTGCTAGCACTAATCAAAGAGGAGCGGTAATGTGAATAATTATAAATTATAATGTATAAATTATAAATTGGATATTCTGCTGTGGCAGAAAGTAATATTGAATATTCTGCTGTGGCAGAAAAATCACAACAACAATTTATAACTTATAATTCATAATTTATAATTACAACCCAATGGCGATTAGCGGCAGAAAAGAAAAAATATTGCAGGCTGTTATTGATAGCTATATCACGACGGCGGCTCCTATCAGCAGCAGCGAGATTAAGGATAAGTATTTTGACGCAATTTCGAGCGCAACAATACGCAACGAACTCGCAGCGTTAGAGGATATGGGCTATCTTGTGCAGCCGCATACTTCGGCTGGGCGTATTCCTACGGCTGAAGCGTATCGGCTGTATGTCGAAAAACTTATGCCTCGCCGTAAGCTGTCACGGCAAGAGCTTAGTACAATCAAGCGTTACTTTAACCGTAAGATAACCGAGATTGACGATGTTCTTAAAAGTACGGCTAAGGTTATATCCGAGATTACTAATCTTACCAGCGTTGCCTATATGGGCAATATTGAGACAGCAGTAATCAAGAGCGTCAAATTTGTTAAGATTGACGAGAGTACTGCACTTGTCATAATTGTTACTGATGTAGGCATACTAAAAGATGCGACAGTTAATTTGGGCGTCGATGTAAGTCAAGACTTTTTTGACAGGGTAAATCAGTTTGTGACAGAGGCTTTTGCGGGGCGTCAGATACTTGATATAGTGGGGGCAAAAGCCGAGAAGACTTTAGACGAGATTAAAGCCGAGTATCAAGCGGTATATAAGACGGTTTATAAGATACTCAAAAATTACGCGCATGACGAGGCTGTGAGTGATTTGGTGTTAGAGGGCAGCGCAAAGATTTTGGAACAACCCGAATATACTAATCTGACTAAAGCAAAAGCAATGCTTGATATGCTGGACGCTAAAAAACAACTTGTACCTGTGCTTAAAAGCAATGATGACTTTAGTATCAATCTAAAAATAGGTAAGGATAACGAAATCGGTCAAGGAATGCCCGAGTGTGCCATAGTTACTGCGACATTTTCGCAGGGCGGCAAGAATATGGGCGGAGCGGGCGTTATCGGACCTATGCGGATGGATTATCCAAAAGTTATTTCGGTACTTGATTATATAAGTAAAGCACTTAGCAACCCTGAGTACGGACAAATCGGACTTCCTGAGGAGGAGGAATAGGTTAATTATAAATTATAAAATATAAATTATAAGTTATCGTCAACAATTTATCATTTATAATTCATAATTTATCATTGAAAACATTATGGCTAAAAAAAGTGAAAACAATATAGATGCAGAGGAGCTTGCCGGTAAAAGCGTATTTGACGAATTGTATGAGGAACTTGCCTTAGAACGACAACTCAAAGAAATCGCCGAAGTTACTCTTGCAAAAGAGAGGACACGCTCCGAAAGTTTTGAAAAACTACTTAACAAACTCCAAGCCGACTTTGACAATCACCGTAAGCGGACCGCAGAGACGCAAAAAAAGAGCGAAGAAGACGGAATGTTTAAGGTCTTGGAAAAAGTATTGAGCGTCTTTGACATAATGGAGCAAGCTAAGCAAATGATTGGCGACAAAAAAGTCAATGACGGCTTAGATATGGTGGTAAGAAATTTGGAAAGCAGTATTCTCGCACCTTTCGGGGTAACGGAAATCCCCGCACTCGGAGAAGATTTTGACCCTAACTTGCATAACGCTGTGCAAATGGTCAAGGCAAAAAATGCCGATGAGGCAGGTAAAGTGGTTGAGGTCTTTAACAGAGGCTTTAGAATGGGCGAGAGAGTTATAAGACACAGCGTAGTAAAAGTAGCTAACTAACACCTCTTTAAGTAGAGGGGCATACAAATAAGGAGATTAACAACAATGAGTAAAGTAATAGGAATCGATTTAGGAACAACTAATTCTTGCGTAGCGGTGCTAGAGGGCGGAGAGCCTACCGTTATCGCTAATGCCGAGGGTGCGAGGACTACCCCTTCGGTTGTAGGTTTTGCCAAAGACGGAGAACGACTTGTAGGACAAGTGGCTAAAAGACAAGCGGTGGCTAATCCGGACAAAACTATTCTCTCAATTAAGAGGGATATGGGAACATCACGCAAGGTCAAAATTGACACCAAATCATATTCGCCGCAAGAGCTTAGTGCGATGATTTTGACAAAGCTAAAGACTGACGCTGAGGCATATTTGGGTCAAAAAGTGACGCAAGCAGTTATTACTGTGCCTGCGTATTTTAGCGATGCACAAAGACAAGCGACTAAGGATGCAGGTAAGATTGCAGGGCTGGAAGTCTTGCGTATCATCAACGAGCCTACAGCCGCTGCGCTTTCGTACGGTCTTGACAAGGGCAAAAATGCTAATCAAAAAATCCTTATCTACGACCTAGGTGGCGGAACTTTTGATATAAGCGTGCTCGAAATCGGAGACGGTGTTTTTGAGGTGCTTGCCACGGCGGGTGACAACAAACTCGGCGGAGATGACTTTGACCAAAAACTTATTGATTATCTTGTCACGCAATTTAAGAATGATAACGGTATTGACTTATCTAAAGACCGTATGGCCATGCAACGCCTTAAAGAAGCCTCCGAAAAAGCTAAGATTGACTTGTCGGGTATTCTTAAAGTTAATGTTAGCCTACCATTTATTACAAGTGGTGAGACAGGACCTATCCATATGGAGTACGAGATAACTCGTGCTAAGTTTGACGCACTGACCAAGGACCTTGTAGACAAGACAATCACAGCTACTAAGCAAGCTATGTCAGACGCAGGTTTTGGTGCGAGCGATATTCACAAGATAATTTTAGTTGGCGGTTCGACCCGTATTCCGGCTGTTATTGATGCTGTCAAGAATTTGACAGGCAAAGACCCCTTCAAAGGAATCAATCCCGACGAATGTGTTGCTATGGGTGCGGCTATCCAAGCGGGTGTTCTTGCGGGCGAAGTCAAAGATGTGCTGCTTCTTGATGTTACGCCACTTAGCTTAGGTATTGAAACAATGGGCGGAATCTTTACAAGACTTATTGACCGTAATACGACAATACCTACTAAAAAGTCGCAAATATTCTCTACAGCGACTGACGGTCAGCCTGCTGTTGATATCCATGTATTGCAAGGCGAACGAGATATAGCTGCTCATAACAAAACGCTTGCCCGCTTTGAGCTTACAGGTATTCCTCCCGCTATGAGAGGCGTTCCAAAAATCGAGGTGACTTTTGATATAGACGCTAACGGTATTGTGCAAGTATTCGCGCGTGACGAGGGTACGGGTAAAGAGCAGCGAGTGACAATTACGGCAAGCAACAATCTTAGCGACGCCGATATTCAGCAAGCTATTAAGGATGCGGAAAAATTTGCCGAAGAAGATAAAAAGCGTAAAGATGTTGTCGAGGCAAAAAATCAAGCTGATACTCTTGTGTTTAGTATTGAGAAGTTTATCACCGAAAACGGCAGTTCTATTTCAGAAGAAGATAAAACAACGCTAGAAACTGAAGTTGCCGCCGCTAAGGAAATCCTTAAAGGTGAAGACGAAGATGCGATTAAAGAGTGCGTAGAAAAACTCAAAACTGTATCTAACGAAATTTTTGGAAAATTATACAATCAAGCCGGACAAAACACAGATAATACTGAGGCAGGCGATAGTGCGACAGGCGAAGAAACAGTAGAATAAAAAGCAAGAATAATGAAAACTTAAAACTTAAAAATGAAAAGTGATTGACGGGTGTTTTTGCTAGCTTAAACACGATAAAATTTCCTCGTCCGACATTTTTCACTTTTAAGTTTTAAGTTTTCATTAATATTATAAAATCTGCTTGCATTTGACCCTTTGTATGCTGGCAAAACATTAAATAAAGTAGGAGTCCACATCCTGTGGCAAAATCATATTACGATATATTAGGCGTTAGCAAAACCGCCAGCGAGAATGAGATTAAAACCGCTTATAGAAATCTCGCAAAAAAATACCATCCCGACCTCAATCCGGGTAATGAGGCGGCGGCAACCAAGTTTAAGGAGGCTGCCGAGGCTTATGATGTGCTTTCCGATTCCAAAAAGCGTGCCGCATACGACAGAGGCGGCAGTAATCCCTTTGGCGGAGGTGCAGGCGGACAAGGCGGCTTTGGAGGGTTTGGCAACTTCGGCGGCTTTGGCGGAGGCGGTTTTAGCTTTGATGATGTTTTTAGTATGTTCTCGGGTGGCGGCGGTCAGCAAAGAGCGGCGGCTGTCGGTGCGGACATCAAGCTTGCGGTGACGCTTACTTTTGAAGAGGCGGCATTCGGGGTAACTAAGCCTATCAACATTACACGGACTGAGGTTTGCTCGCCTTGCCGTGGAACGGGTGCAAAGGGCGGTACAGCTCACGAAAAATGCGGCACTTGCGGCGGCAGCGGTGAGGTTAGAGTTGCACAGGATACGGCTTTTGGTCGTGTTGTGTCTAGACGCGGTTGCCATACTTGCGGCGGCAGCGGTAAGATTATAAAAGAGTCTTGCTCATTATGTAACAGCCGCGGCGTTATCCGCAAAACAGTTACACTTAATATTCCTTTTCCTCCGGGGACAGAGCCGAATCAAGTGCTTAGCGTGCCGGGTGAGGGAGATAAAGCCAGAGGCGGCGGCAGTGCGGGTAATTTGATTTTTGTAGTCACAGTTATGCCTCACAAATACCTCAAGCGTAAAGGTGCCGACTTGTTTGTTGACCTTCCCGTGACTTTTACGCAAGCGGCTTTAGGCGATAAAGTTTTTGTGCCGTCACTCAAGGGCAAAATTGCTTTCGACCTGCCGTCCGGAACTCAAAGCGGTCAAACCTACAAGCTAAAAGGGCAGGGCATACAATACGCTAAGAAAAATTCCGCAGGCGACCTAGTAATCACGGTAGAAGTAGAAATGCCAAAAAACCTAACCTCAGCTCAAGAAAAACTGTTCAAAGAACTCCACTCATCTCTAAAACTGGACCAATACGAAAAAGCCAAAGAACACAGCAAAAAATAGAGAGCAATCGGGACGCCGTTTTTGGTGTCCCGATTGTTTTTGCAAGGTGCAACAAGGAGGTAATTTATGACAAGAAAAATAGTTCAGTTTCCGCATCCACAATCAGAGTATAAGCCAAATAAGCATAATAAACTTATCGGTAAAGATAAAAAACATACCGCATGGAAACTTAATAACCATTGTCGCAGATTTATTAAAACCGTTGGAAGCTATGTTGATGGTAAGGACAACTTAAAAACAAGCGATATATGCTTTTGGGGCGAGTTTGAGGGGGTAAATGTAATAACGGATATTTCGAGTAGTGCAGAAACGGAAAAACATCCTCATTTTTTACATACGCCCTGTTATGTCAAGCTTAAAGACTATGACAATGTTTTTGGAAACGAAAACAAATCCTACCAAAATACAGACCCATATGTATTTGGCAATAGCTTTATGTATAGCAATTGCAAAATGACTGGGCAAATGAGAGAGCTAGCTAAAGGCTCAATAATTATATTTGGAGGTTTAATTAAGGGTGAATGGTGTGTAGACACCGTTTTTGTTGTTGAGGAACGACTTGAAAAGAGAATAAACTCTCTTGATGATGCTAAGAAAATGTTAGACGATAAAGTTATATCACAAGAGTTTTATGAAACAACCCTTGCTCCTATATTTTTCCAAACTGAAAATGATAACAATACTAGAAAATGTGGCTCTTGCTCATCTTCTCCAAAATCTAACACTTCACGCCCTGAAATAATTATATACAAAGGGGCAACATACGACAACCAAATCAATGATATGTATAGTTTCTTTCCGTGCAAACCATACAACAATAGCGAAAAATTTTCATTTGCAAGACCTCAAATTAAATTGGATATTATGACTCCTAATTTGAAACAAAACTTAAAGTATTGTAATGAATCTGATATATCAGAAGAATATAGTATTTGGAACGAGATAAAAGAGCAAATTATTGGCAAAGGATTATATCTTGGTGTATCTGCCGAAGAGCCAAAAAAATTGGAGATAAAAAATTTGACTAAGACATAAAAAATCGGGACACCTGCAAGAGCAAGGTGTTCCACAGGTCGTAGACAGAAGGCGGTTTGCTAGCAAAGCACAACCGCCTTCTGTCTACGGTCTGAAAACACTTCAGCGTTTGATATCCAATTTTTTATTTGTGATACTCAAAATACTTGCAAATATCCTTAGAGTATGTTATTATATAAATACTTGTCCAATCCCTAACTCCAAATATGCCGGTGTGGTGGAATGGCAGACGCGACGGACTCAAAATCCGTTAAGGGCAACCTTGTGCCGGTTCAAGTCCGGCCACCGGCACCAGCTATAATAAAAACGAATTGAGTAAGGTTTTGTCCTATTGACTCAATTTAATCGCTTTGCGTTTTTATGCAAAAAATAAACTAGTGAATGGACACACAAGGATTACATAATAAAACTCCAAGCAACATAACGCCGCACTTGTGAGGTTTTTCTATTTATCCGCCTCATGTGGCAGAAAAACAGGGAGAGGGAGTCCATTATTTACTATTATAAGGCTAGTTTATCATTTCCGTACGACTTTATGGAGTACAAGGGTATTCGCTTTTTATTTGGCACTACTTTTGGAGTCAATAGACAAATTAATAAAATAATGGCTTAAAACTCTTGACAAAAGTGGTTGATTTGGATATAATAATAATGATAAGAGGTGATATATGAAAAAAAAGATAATACTATCCCTTTTTACGCTGTTAATTGTAAGCTTTGCTTTTGTATCTTGCCGTTGCGGAACAACTGTAGTCACGCAACATCCTAGGGAACATCAATTTGCTATTGATTATCCAATTCGTATCTATGACATTGAGACAGGCAATCATTTGGCGACATTAACATTCACAGATATAAGTCTTTTGATTGATGAGGAATGGGAGCAAGTAACAATCAATGAAGAAACAGGCGACACCACAACAAGGACATTTCGGCAGATAGTTCAAATATTTTACACTTATGATAGAACGGGTGGAGGTCGAACAATCGGAAGTGGTAACTTCACTACCCGTGATGGTAGTGGCAGTGGAAATATTCCAGCGTTTTGGAGCGGGGTATCTGCGGTGAGAGTTGACACAACTGGTTTTGATAACAGTCAAGCACCTGATTTTACATCTGTGTCGAGACCAGGGCAATCAAGTTTTACGGTGGCATTAGCAAACAGAAGTAATTTTGTTGACATTGAGTTTAGATACAATATTCAGCGTAATCCTACTGCAAGGATAAGGCTGAATGTACCACAAGTATAAATAAGTTGGTGTGATAATTGGTAGGCATTATTGCGAAAATCGCCGTTGCCACACAACAAAGGAGTAAGAAGACTATGAAACCAGAAATACATCCGGATTATCACGAAGTGACGGCTGTGTGTTCGTGCGGCACAAGTTTTATAACAGGCAGCACAAAAAAAGGCGATTCGCTCAAAGTAGAAATTTGTAGCAAATGTCATCCTTTTTATACAGGCAAGCAAAAGATTGTCGACACCGGCGGCCGCATAGATAAATTTAACAAACGCTATCAAAAATAATTTACGAATGACAAAGAGGGCATGTCCCTGCAAAAAGCCCGCAATGGGCTTTTTTGCTTTTTTGAAAAAATTAGCATAAAAATATAGCATATATGAATAGAAAAAAAATACAAGCAAAATACAAATGGAATCTCTCGCATATTATAGAGTCAGATGGGGAGTGGGAGAGACTTTTTAAGTATGTTTCGGATAATGCGGATTTGCTAGCCCAATATGACGGCAAACTTGACAATGCAGACAGTTTGCTAGAGTGCTTGCAGTTATCTGACAAAATAAGCGATATTGTTGAGAGAGTGTATGTGTACGCTCATATGAAGAAGGATGAGGACGCTTCTAATGACAAGTATGTTGCTATGAGCGACAGGTCAAGCGGACTTGCCGTCAAGCTAAGTTCGTCAGCATCATTCATAATGCCGCAATTATCACGCTTGTCTAATGAGGTGTTAAGTAATTTTGCTAAATTGCTGCAATTTGTCGATTATGATTATATGTTAGCTGAAATTATTAGAGAAAAAGCACATATATTGTCTGACGCAGAGGAAAAATTACTTTCATTGTCTAGTAGAGCAACAGGTAATTACCGTGATATATTCGGTATGCTTGATAATCTCGAATTACCATTCCCAAAAGTTTTGGACGAACGGGGAAAAAAAGTGCAACTTACACACGGAACATACTCTAAGCATCTACAGAGTCGTGATGTCGCCGTTCGCAAATCTGCTTTTGACGGTATGTATAAGACATTCAAATCTTATATCAACACTATTTCGGCGGTTTATGATGGCAGTGTCAAAAAAGATGTTTTTTATAGCACAGTACGCAAATATCATAATTGCCTTACCCGTGCATTAAAGGGTGACGATATTCCGTCAGCGGTCTACGATAAGCTAATTGATGCAGTGAGTAGCAGGCTTAGCGTACTACATAGATATGTAGGTTATCGCAAGCAAGCCTTAGGTTTAGGCGAGCTGCATATGTATGATATGCATACGCCGATTGTGGACGGGGCTGACATCAAGATGGAATATGACGATGCGTATGATTTGGTTGTAGAGTCATTAGCTCCGATGGGTACTGAATATGCCAAGCTACTCAAAGAAGCAAAAGACGGTGGCTGGATAGATGTATATGAGACAAAGGGCAAGCGGAGCGGTGCATACAGTTGGGGTACATACTCTGCTCACCCGTATGTACTTCTCAATTATCAGCAGACAACGCATGATATTTTTACTATCGCACACGAAATGGGTCACGCTCTGCATAGTTATTATAGTAACAAATTTCAGCCGTATTCAAAAGCAGGTTATAAGATTTTTGTTGCAGAGGTTGCAAGTACGGTCAATGAGGTATTGTTACTCAAGTATTTGATGAGGACAACAACTGATAAAGCCGTTAAAAAATATTTACTTAGCTACTATTTAGATATGTTCCGCACGACGCTTTTTAGGCAGACGATGTTCTCTGAGTTCGAAAAATTCTCGCATGAACTTATAGAACGAGATGAGGCGATAAGCCAAAAAGTTTTGTCTGATTATTACTATGACCTTAACAAAAAATATTACGGCAAAGATGTAATCCATGACGACCTTATCCGTTATGAATGGGCGAGAATACCGCATTTTTACAATTCTTTTTATGTGTACAAATACGCAACAGGACTTACTGCGGCGGTCTCGATTGCATCAAGGATATTGTCAGACTCATCGTATCTCCCAAAATATTTTGGATTTCTTAAAGCAGGCGGTTCTAAGTCGCCTTACCAAATACTCAAGGATGCAGATATTGATTTGGCAACAGCTAAGCCGTATGATGATGCGATGGGTGAGTTTGAAAGTACGCTTGCGGAGCTAGAGAGGCTATAATGTTGTGGAATTTGACAGCGATTTTTTTAGGGATAGGCACAACGGCAATTATTTTGATTGTGTCGGCTCTCTGTGAGGCAAAAAAAAGCCGTAACGCAAATCAAGTTACAGAGGAGAAAACAAATGGAAAATGAAGATGTAATTCTGTCATCGGGACAAAAACTTGCCTGTAGTATTTCGGCAGGGATTTTGCTTATATTACTTGGCATATTTTTGCTGCTTAGCGGACTTGGTGTTTTTCCTTTTGGAATAATGCTGGCGATTATACCTGCGACGCTTGTTACAATCGGGCTGATTTTTGTGGTTGCGGGATTTATTCAGGATAATGTTGTGGCTCTTTGGTTAGGTTCTTTTGTGCTTGCTACTTCGTTGGTTTCTATTTTTGCTCCGTTGTCGGCTACGGTTCGTATTGGCTATGCACGACTTTATCCGCTTTATTTGGCAGCTCCCGCAATAGCAAGTCTTGTTACTATGTTTTATTCGAGAGAGTTTAAGGACCACCTAAAAGCAATAATATTCTTTCTTGCCCTTAGTGGATTCTTCTTCCTCAATAGTGTGTTTGGAATATCGTGGGTAATTGTGCTACCGATTATGTTGGCGGCATTTGGTATTTTTATAGTCGTTGTAGCGATAGTATTACGCAATAGTATAAAAGGCAGTATACAAAATGATGTCTAATCTTTCTTTGATGACCGATTTGTATCAGCTTACTATGCTTAACGGTTACTATGCTAGCGGTAAGCAGGATGATGAGGCTGTTTTTGACTTATTTTTGAGACAGCAAGTTGTGACCAGTAGTTATGCTATTACTGCAGGACTTGAGCAAGTTATTGATTATATCCGCAATCTCAAGTTTGACAAAGAAAGTATAGCATATCTAAAGAGTCTCAAAATATTTGATAGTAAATTTTTGAAGTATCTAGAGGGGTTGCGTTTTGAGGGTGATATTTGGGCGATTCCGGAGGGAGCGGTAGTTTTTGCAGGTGAGCCACTAATTACAGTCAAAGCCTCCCTAGCACAAGCACAACTGATAGAAACAGCACTCCTCAACATTATCAATCATCAGACAATAATCGCCACCAAAGCCTCTCGTATAGCGTGGGCGGCGCACAAATCTCCTGTAATAGAATTTGGTTTAAGGCGAGCACATAGTCCTGACGCAGGTATATACGGGAGCAGGGCGGCGGTAATCGGTGGTGTGACAAGTACCAGCAATGTGCTTTCTGCTAAGTTATTCGGTTTGCGAGCAAAGGGGACACACGCACATTCGTGGGTAAAATCCTTTGACACAGAGCTGTCTGCATTTGAAGCATATGCTGAGGTGTTTAAGGATAATTGCTTGCTCCTAGTCGATACTTACGATACTCTCAAAAGCGGTGTGCCTAATGCAATAAAAGTCTTTGACAAACTCAAAGCAAGCGGTCATAAGCCTGTGGGTATTAGACTTGATAGCGGTGACCTAGCATACTTATCAAAAAAAGCCCGTGCTATGCTAGATTCGGCAGGGCATAAAGATGTGTTAATATATGCCAGCGGTGATATTGATGAAAATGTTATTCAAAGTTTGAGCTTGCAAGGGGCAAAAATAGATGCGTGGGGAGTCGGAACGCGGCTTATTACGGGTGACGGGGTCGGGCTTAACGGAGTATACAAGTTAGCCCAAATCAATGGTAAGCCAAAAATGAAAGTCAGCGATTCTATTCAGAGGGCTACCAATCCGGGTCACAAAAAGCTGTATCGAATCTACGAAAAAAAAGGCGGCAAAGCATTTGCAGATGTAATAACACTAGAAGGAGAGGTTTTGGATAAACCGTTAATTCTTACGCATCCTGTCGAGCGGTGGAAAACAACGACCCTAGACGATTATACGGCTAAGGAATTGCAAGTGCCGATATTTAAGAAGGGTAAACTAGTCTACAAAAGTCCGAGCGTGAGTGACATTGCCACTTATTCGGCAAAATGCAAAACAACCTTTTGGGACGAATATTTTAGGATAACTAATCCTCAGATTTATAAAGTTAATTTATCGGATAAACTATACGAATTGAAAAACAATATGATTTTAAAGGAGACGGACTGTTAATCATGGGTAAAAAAACAAAGTATATTAATAAGCAAAAATTTAGTATTGTCAAAAAAGGATACTCACCGGGCGAAGTTGACGAATTTATCGCAAGGCTTGAGGATAATTTTGAGCAGGTTTTGAGAGAACAAAAGACCCGTATTTTTGAGCTTAAAAATCAACTAACCGAAACCGAAAACAAGGTTGCGTCCTATGACAAAATGAGCGGACGGGTAGGCGAGGCTATAATCGAGGCTGTATCAAAAGCCGAGCAAATAGAAAAATACAATATGCAAAAACTTCAGTTTGAGATAGAACAGCTTAAAGCTTTTCATGCTAGGTGGCAAGAGTATTACCTAAGGATTATGAATAGGTATCCGCTTGATGATGATTTGGCTAATGTCAAAAAAGTCAATGCCGAAATGACCCGTATACTTAACACTCCGCAAAAATCAACCGAAGAAATCAAAGCTATGTTTGATGCGGATTATCAATCACAAACAACTAGACTTAACGAGCAACAAAAAGCCGAAAAGAGTGTCAAAAAAGTTGCCCCGTCGGTAAAATCTAAGCCTGCACCAAAACCGCCAAAAGCTGTAGAAACTCCGCCACCAACCCAAAAAACTAAGCCACAAGGCAACATAACAGTCAAGGCTTACGAAGAGCCAATGTCTGTCGAAAAAATAGACCAATTACTTAGCAAATTTTTTCCGCTTGACGCAGGTCAAGAGACACCACGGTCAGAAAAAGGAGGCAAGTTTGACCCAATGAAAAAAATAGACAACCATTACAAAGCCGAAACAAACAAAGGTGAAGAAACAGGCTTTAGCCTACAAGAAGCCCTCCGCCCAAAACAAAGCCTAGAAGACATCCTAAAAGACCTAGGCGTAAACGGCGACGAGTAAATAGTGGAGATGATATAATACAATTATGAAGTTTAACAAAATTGGGCTAATGTTGGATTGCTCACGAAATGCCGTTGCTACGGTTGACACACTTAAGGAATTGCTTGATAAGATGGCATTGATGGGATACAACCGATTGCAGTTGTATACTGAGGACACTTACGAAATTAAAGAATACCCTAATTTTGGGCATATGCGTGGCAGGTATTCGGGTGAGGAACTTAAAGATATTGACGCTTATGCGGCAAGCAAAGGCATTGAGCTTATGCCGTGCATACAAGTTTTGGCACACCTTAATCAAATATTCCGTTGGTCGGAATTTGAATCAATAAATGATTGTAATGATATTTTGCTTGTTGATGAGCCAGAAACATATAAACTTATTGAAAATATGTTTAGGTCGCTAGCAGAGAATTTTGTTAGCCGTAATGTCAATATAGGCTGTGATGAGGCGCATATGGTGGGTTTAGGCAAATTTCTTAACCGCTACGGCTATCAAGATCGTTTTGAAATTGTCAATCGCCATCTTAGAAAAGTTTTGGATATTGCCACTCGCTATGGATTTAGATGCTCTATGTGGAGTGATATGTATTTTAGGCTTGCTTTTGACGGCGATTATTACAAAAACTCGGACAAGCCTATACCGCCAGAAGTATTAGAGCGTATCCCAAAAAATATTTCATTGATTTATTGGGATTATTACAGCACAGACATAGAGCATTACCGCAAAATGTTTATTCGGCACAATGGTTGCGCGAAAATAAGTCGTTTGGACTTGAGGTGCAAGATATGCGTATAGGAGGGTTGATGCGTAGAGTTGAGTCTTGCAGGTTGAGACTCAAAGAATATTGCACTGGCAAGAAAACAAAACTCAAAAAACGGACATAAGCCCAAAAAACCTTATGTTAGCTTTGTTAATTTACCTATCAAGCCTAAACTGTAATTATTTGATAGCAATAAAACCAACCATATCTTTAGCAAACATATTGATGAGGTGTTTTTCAATCTCAATATACCAAGTGTTGTTTGAGTTGGCATATTTTTGGGTTGTCAAATAGTTTTTTGTGTGCTAATATATGGATATGTTAAAGACAAAAAAAGTGATTTTGTTGGTTCATGATAAGGTTGAGGATATGGAAATCAATTATCCTTATTATCGGCTGATAGAGGCGGGTTTTGAAGTGGATATAGCAGGAGAGAAAGAGGGGGCGGTTTATTACGGCAAATATGGATATCCCACAACTGCGACGAAGAGCTTTGATAATATTGACTATAAAAATTATGATGGGATAATAATTCCCGGGGGTTATGCTCCTGATAAATTAAGACGATATGAAAAAGTGTTGGAGATGGTAAAGTATTTTGACGATAGCAAAAAGCCTATTGGGCAGATATGTCATGCCGGTTGGGTGTGTATAAGTGCAAAGATTTTTAAGGACAGACAGGCGACAAGTTTTTTTGCCATAAAAGACGACCTAGTTAATGCAGGTGCAAAATGGATTGACAAAGCTGTTGTGGTGGACAAGAATTTAGTATCGGCACAAACGGAAAAAGACTTGCCAGAGTTTATGAGAGAGTTTTTGAAATTATTATAGAAGTTTTGTATCCACTAATTTAGCATGCTTTCGGACAAATAATAAATCAGCAAACATTTATAACAATAGGAGTAATATAAAATGTTCAAAGGTTACAACAACTATGATAAGTATCCGTGCAAAGAAGTCAAGGGTTTTGACGGAGAAGTTTATATAGGATATCAGAAAATTGCAGACGAATTGAAAAAAGCTCTGAAAGGCAACCAAAAATCTGTAATTACACTAGAGTTTTATCCGGGAGTAAATAAGAAAGAAGTTATGAAAGGACTTGCATCATTGGGTGCGACTGTTTTTGATGCGGAAAAGTGTATGGTAAGTGATGCCGAGTACAAAAAACTTATTCATCAGTATGTTACTGACGACAGAGTTTTTGGGCTAATGACTACCAAAAACTTGTCAGACTATTATATAGACAGCAAAATAGAGTCAATGCGTAATAGTATAGATATGGTAAAAAGCGGGATTGTTATCGTGTATGGGGTCGGTGCGAGTTTGGTAACAGAAGGCGATGTTTTGGTTTATTGCGACCTTGCTAGATGGGAGATTCAGACTAGATTTAGAAAAGGAATGCCCAACTTTAAGACCAAAAATTCAGATGCACCGCATTTGGCAAAATTTAAGCAAGGGTTCTTTTTTGAATGGCGTGTTGCGGACAGACTAAAACGCAAATTGTTCTGCAAAATGCATTACTTGCTTGATACGAATGTTGCTAAAAAGCCAAAAATGGTAACGGCAAAAGCATACACCACGGCACTTACAAAATTTTCTACAGAGCCTTTTAGAACTGTGCCATACTTTGCACCCGAAGTTTGGGGCGGACAATGGATGAAAGAAATCTGCGGATTGGACAAATCCGCTAAAAATTATGCATGGGCTTTTGACGGGGTAATAGAGGAGAATAGTGTAGCTTTTAAGATAGGCAATGCCAAGATTGAAATACCGGCGGTCAATGCGGTATTTTATAATCCTAGAAAAATGCTAGGGGACAGAGTTCACGCAAGATTTGGTGATGAGTTCCCGATTAGATTTGACTTTTTGGATACTATGGGCGGTGGCAACCTATCGCTTCAAGTTCACCCGCTTACAGAGTATATTCAGTCCACTTTTGGTATGCACTATACGCAAGATGAGAGCTATTATCTATTAGACTGCGTAGAGGGTGAGTATATTTATTTGGGTCTTAAAGAAGGTGTGAACAAGGACGCTTTTATGCGTGATTTGAGAGATGCTCAAAGTGGCAAAATCAAATTTGACGCAGATAAATACATCAACAAATACCCTGCAAAAAAACACGATCACTATGCAATTCCGGCAGGAACAATACACTGCTCAGCGACGGATACCATGGTGCTTGAAATTAGTGCAACCCCTTATATATTTACATTCAAGCTGTTTGATTGGGATAGAGTGGGGCTTGACGGATTACCAAGACCTATCCATATAGAACACGGCGAAAAAAATATTCAATGGGATAGGACAACGGATTGGGTAAACAAAAACTTAGTCAACGCATTTGAGACGATAAGTGATGCTGACGGAATACTTGAGGAAAAAACAGGCTTGCACGAAAGGCAGTTTATCGAGACAAGACGGCATACCTTTGACAAAAAAGTCACGCATAGCACACATGACAGTGTAAATATGCTTAACTTAGTGGAGGGCGAGGAGGCTATTGTAGAGAGTCCTACAGGTGCGTTTGAACCTTTTGTTGTGCATTATGCCGAGACTTTTGTTATACCCGAAAGCGTTAAGTCGTATACTATCAGTCCGTATGGTAAAAGCAAGGGGAAGACTCTCAAGACTATTAAGGCTTTTGTAAGAACTAATCCATAAGTAAAATATGAAAATAGGTATAGATTTAGGCGGTACTAATATTAAGGTCGGAGTTGTTGACGGGGGGCGGATTGTCTATAAAGACAGTCGACCTACTAATCTTGCGTGGAGTTTTGAGCGAACTGTAGATGAGATAGTCTCTCTTGTTAAAGTTGTAGTCGAAAAAGCGGGGATAAATGTTAAAAGCTACGGTACAATAGGAATAGGTTCTCCTGGGTTAATTGACACGGTTAAAGGCGAGGTCATTTATTCAAATAATATTAAATGGAAAAATGCGCCGCTTGCTAAAGAGTTGCAAGGACATTTAGGCGTTCCTATAAAAATACACAACGATGCTAAAGTCGCTGCGCTTGGAGAGGCGGTATTCGGTGCGGGAAAAGATTTCAAAAAATCGATATTGTTGACTTTAGGTACGGGCGTTGGCGGCGGCGTGATAAAAGACGGGAAAATTGAAAAAACACAAGCCGCGGCGGGAGCGCTTTTTGGTCATATGTCAATTGATTATAACGGTCGGTTATGTACTTGCGGTCGGCACGGGTGCTTAGAAACATATGCGTCGGCGACTGCTCTTATTGCAGATGCTAAAGCGGTTATGAAAGTCGGCAATCTTGACGGCAAAGCTATTTTTGATGCGTATAGGCAAGGCAATAAAGCGGCAAAAGTAGTTGTGGATAATTATATTAAATACTTGGGAGAGGGAGTAGTAAGTATCATTAATATTTGCTGTCCAGATGCTATCATATTAGGCGGGGGATTAAGCGGAGCCGGAGATATCTTGACAGTAAGACTTAAAGAGTATATCAAAGATAAGATATTTGGAGCAAAGCATATAGCGGTTGATATTATAGTATCAAAGCTAGGCAATGACGCCGGAATAATCGGAGCAAGTTTACTATAATATTTAATTGATTTTTTTTACCGAGTTTCCTTCTATAAGTTTACAACTGACAGTATTATTACGGAATGACGGCGGACGGCTGTTAATTATATCAACTACTGTTTGAGCGGCGGCGTGTCCAAGCGATTGAGGACGTTGGTCTATATAATGCGGAGTAAAAGGTAAAAAGTTTTTATAAGCGAACCACTCGTTATCATAAACGATTATTGATATATCATCGGGTACGCGAATATTGTATTTTGTAACGGCTTCAAATAAATGCGGCATATGGAAGCTGCTGCATGAGATAATTACCGCGGTCATATATTTTGATTTTGTCAAAAAGTCACCAAACTGCTTTGTTATATCTTTGTCATTTTCAATAGTTAAAATAAGGTCGTGTCTAAGAGAAATCTTTTTTTCAATCATGGCTTGCTCATACCCTTTATAACGCTGTTCGAGCAAATTTATATCGTGATGCGTATCTCTTATAAATCCAATATAGCGATGACCGTATTCGGATAAATAATTGAATGCGTCAAAACTAGATTGAAAATGGTCGCTTGTTATACTCGTAACTTCAACTCCGCTAATGATTCGGTCTAAGAAAACCATAGGGAAATTACTAAGAGCCAGTCTAAGCAAACCTTTGTTATATAGATGCCCGTCAACCGATAAGACAATAAGACCTATGACACCTATATTGCGGGTATGGGCAAGCAAAAAACTTTCGGTATCTTGATTATTGTTGCTATGCAAAATTAACAAAGGCATACCGATTTTATCTAAATGCGCCGAAATACCTTTAACAATATCCGTAATAAATGTCGAATTAAAATTAGGGAGCATTAAACCTATGCTGGCGCGGTTGTCAAGATTACTGTTATATTTTGCGTCAAAATTCGGATTGACAATAAAAGTACCTTTGCCTTGTCTTCTAAAAAGTTTGCCTGATTCGACCAAATTATTAATAGCGTTTTTAGCGGTAATTCTAGACACATCAAACTTTGTGGCAAGCTGATTTTCGGAAGGCATACGGTATTTAATAATCATCTTATTTTTTTCAATAAGTTGCTCTAGATAATCAATTATTTCTTTATATAAGAATTTTTTGCTCATAAATATAACATATATTAAAAACAAAAAAAAGTCAAGCAAATTATAGCTCAATATATCAAGTTTGTTGCAAGTTGGTATTTATTTTGTGTCTGATATATGTTATTCTAAATACAGTTAAACTAATTTAAAAACAAAAAACCAAAAGGGGTACCCCTTTTGGTTGTAAGAAACTAAAAGTTTCTTACAACTATATAAACAATGCTTATGATATTTTTGTTCGGGAGAAACAGGTAGTTCGAGAATGCAACAGAATCTTACGGCAACCACTGCTAAGTGGCCAATAAAGGACAATAAAACAATTACTAGAGGTAAGGTTATAAGACGTGTCATTTTGTATACGGCTCTTGTTATATTGTCGCTTCTGTATATTTATCCTTTGATGATAAGTCTCTCGATGAGTTTCAGAACTCTTGAACAAGTTACTAATAATCCGTTTAGATTAATACCCGAACAGCTCGCATGGCGTAATTACAGAGCGTTATTTACAGCGTTTCCGTTTTTCACATTTACGATGAACAGCTTGTTTTTGGGTCTTACAGTAGCAATAGCAACTTCGTTAACCAGCGCCATAGTCGGATACAGTTTTGCTAAGTTCCGCTGGCCGGGACGCGAGGTGTGCTTTACGCTTTGTTTAGCTACAATGATGCTTCCCGCTCAAATTATTCAAGTAAGTCAATTTATAATGTTTGCCAATATGGGTCAAGTTGATTCGTACGTGCCCCTAATTGCGCCTGCGCTAATGGGCGGTAGCGCGTTTAATATCTTTTTAATAAGGCAGTTTTATAGAGGTATTCCTAAAGAACTTGCCGAGTCTGCAAAGATAGACGGTGCAGGAGAATTGTATATATGGTGGAACATTATGTTAAGAATGGTTTTGCCTATGGTTTTGGCAATCGGCATATTTGCGTTCTTAAATAGTTGGAATGATTTTTATAATCCGCTTATCTATCTTCATACCGAGAGACGCTTTACGTTAGCTTTAGGTCTTAGAGGATTCCAAGACCAAACGGGTACATCATGGAACTATTTGATGGCGGGCGGAATCTTTTCAATGATACCGACACTCTTTATCTTCTTTGCTTTCCAAAAATATTTTATGGAAGGAATATCAATTTCTAGTGGGGTAAAAGGATAACAGCTACATGAAAAAAGTAATTACAATTATACTTCTTATAGCTTTAGCTACCGGAATATACGGACATAGAATTTATGAAGAGATTCGTATAAGAAGGAATCATAATCCTCATGCGATAACCGTATGGGTTCCGTTTAGTCCGCAGCATGAATTTACTAATTCCTTTGAGCGTTTGCTTTTGGATTGGGCGGAGACGCAAGATGATATTGATATTAATTTTTTGCCGATAACATTCTTTGATTATTTTGGAAAAATCCGTACGGCGCAATCCGGTGGAGTCGGACCCGATGTAAGTATCAATGATATTGTTACATTGCCGTTCCGCGCTCAAAATCGTCATGTGCTAAATCTTGATGCTGCTGTATATAACGGAATAATTAATAAAGATGATTATTTTGAGTCAGACATTGAGAGGTTAAGTTATAATGGGTCTTTATACGCTGTACCGTTTTCAATTGACGCTAGGTTCTTATTCTTTAATAAAGACCATTTTAGAGATGCCGGATTAGACCCAAACAATCCTCCGAGAACATTAGAGGAATTGCAATATTATGCGAGACGTCTAACGAGATTTGAAGAAAGAGTCGGGAATCAAAGCAATATTTTTACTTTGAGTGATAGAGCTCCTGTTGTAGGCAATCAACTTAACAGATTAGGATTCCATCCTGATTGGGGGAATAATTCTATTTTCCAATTCGCATGGGCGCAAGGCGGAGAGATATTCAGCGACGGAAGAACGGTCAACTGGAATACTCCCGTTAATCAAGCGACTATGCAATGGTGGGTAGATACGGCAAGATTAGTTCCTCATCAGCTTCTTAATGCTTATATGGGTGTCAGACCTGAACTATTTACTGACGGGGTATCACCTTTTGCGACGGGAGCAGTTAGTATGATTGTCGAGAATGACCCCCTTGCTTGGGAGATAGAAACTTTTTTTGAAAGACATCCGGAAAGACGCTTTGACTGGGGTGTGGTAACTATTCCGCACGCCGAAGGCTACGAGACTTCTTGGAGCGGTGTATTTACCGCCGAGGTTGCCGCTGGATTAAATTCTGAAAGAGAGGCTAAGGCACTAAGGGTACTAGAATTCTTGATCGGACCTACTGTACAAGACCATATCCTTAAATACTTTGGGTGGAAGCCCGGAACAATATCCGCGGTAGAAAGGGTAATCGCCGACCTTGATACAACTCCGCAACAAAGACACATATTACAAAACTATCACCTAAGACGGCATACATGCCATAACGAGGCGGTGCCGGAGTGGGGGATGTATTTGCTTGGACCTATTCAGAGCGTGGTTAGAGGCGAGATGACGGTAGACCGCGCGATGGTCGAAGGCCAAGCGGACTTGCAAAATTCTGTTAACCGCCATTACGGTATAATATCAATGGATAACATAGATTGGTTTGCCATTATACTTGTATCGGGATTAGTTTTAGCGGTAATAGGAGTAAGCACAGGCGGCTGGATTATGAAAAGGCGAAAACGCAAAATGAGCACAAAAGATTTGTCGCATTAATTAAGATAATAGGAGATTATTGATGAAAATCATTAAATCAATTGGATTATTGAGGTGTACTTGTGTGTTGCTTGTTGGCATGTCTGCTATGCTTACTGGGTGCAGCAGGAATAATGGAGGAAATGGTGGCATTAAAGCACCAGTGGTATGATAAAAACATCAAGTCTAATGGGAACATTTATGTAAGCCAAAACTATTATACAAAAAATCGTGTCTAGGCACAATAGTTTTCTACTCGATTACTACAAAAAATCGAGTAACTATATTATACGAGGAGGAATATGTAGAGAATGAATAAACCTTCAAAAAGACTTAGTTTAATAGTTTTTGCGATAATATTAACTTTTAGTTTAGCTGGATGTAGTGTTTATCAAAGACATCCAAATTCTGATGCAAGAATAAATGCTCAATTGGAAAATCAGATTAGAAAAGATTTTGCTGAGGAGTTTTCGTATAACTTTGAAGATGTTTATGTACATCAATATTTTGGTACATTTAGTGATAGTTCTGTTATTAGAATGCGTGTTTATGATTGGGATTCTTTAGAGCCGTTGTTTCCTTTAATTATTGCTGGAGTTGACTTTGGCTATGTAAGTCACCCGCTTTTTATGGTGTGGAATAATAGGAAATTTTATGATTTGCAAATAGCATATGAATTAAAACTTTTAACACTAAGCGATATAGAAACAATTGTATATCGGCACCGCAATAGTAATTGGCAGAAAACTTAAAAACAAGGAGACGAATAAATTGAGAAACAAAACAAAAAAACTTAGATTAAATATAGTTCGAGTAGGTAAGGAACTTAGATTTTGTAATTATGCTTAAGGAGGTTATTTATGAAAATTATTAAATTGATGTCATTGTCGTTTATTCTTGTTGTTTCAGTAATTTTGGTTGCGTGTGGGAATGGGAATGTTATGCCTGAATTAGATTCAGAAATTGCGCTTACGATAAGACAGGATTATATTGTTGCTTCTGTTAGGCAAGATGCTAATGTAGTAGACGAAGTAATCATTCATGTTTACTACGGAACTTTTAACAATAGCGTTGTTTTAGCGTTGAGTGGTATGGATAGCATTTTGATAGATCAGTATGGAGGATCTGAAACCATTGCTGGGAAGACATTTTCTTACACTCAAATAGGTTTTCAAATTCTTGTGTGGAACGATGGCAGTTTTTTTACGCTTACTGATGCACACACTCAAAATTTGTTGACAGATGACAACATTGTAAAAATTTGGAATCTGCACCAAAAATAAATTTAAACAAACAGGAGAAAAAACTATGAAAAGAATGCTTTCAATCGCTATGTTTTGCACATTTGCCCTAGTGTTTACGATGGGTATATTGTTGCTAGGTGGAGAAAGTATGGTTGTTCAGGTAACTGCTACCAATGGTGACAACGGGTTTAGTTATATTGATGCTGGCGGTTTAATGGAAGAGTATATTGATAAATCTTGGAGTTTTGAAAGTAATTTTTCAAGTAATCGTAGAGTAGTTAGCACTATTTGTGTCAATAGCGATTTCGCTGATGATCGAGTGCTGGTTGTTTTGAATCAGCAGAAAACCACACGGATTTTGGAGGCTATGGAGTCTAGAGAATGCAACAACGCCATCAATTTTTCTGGGCTAGGTATAGTGGAAGTTGAAGATTTGACACGAGATTCTGCTGAGGTATTGGTCGAACAGAAGCGTAAAAGAGAAATAATAAGTACTGATGGAATGAATGGCATGAGTGATTATTCTAGTGTGCGAGAGTGGCAACGTGACTCCTCGATAGACATAGATGCTTGCGAATTCAGGATAATTTTGAGTTTAACACTAGAGCGACCTGGAAAAGAAAATGTGCTTAGAACTATTAGGCAGTTAGAGCAAAGAGAATATGTTTTAAGTGCTGGTGTGGACTTTGTTATGCACAACGATTCGATTGCTCCAAATGACCCTATGTTTAATCAGCAGTGGGGGTTGCATGGAACTCATGGTATAAACGCACCTGCTGCTTGGGGTATAACCACTGGTCTAGGTCGCCCTGCAGTTCGTGTAGGCATCATTGACACTGGAGTTCAAGCAAATCACCCTGACTTAAATGTCAATACTACACTAAGCCGTGATTTCTCTTTGCCATATCCTCATATACCTGCAAATGTTGTTGATAATAATGGGCATGGTACCCATGTGGCAGGTATCGTTGGAGCAAGAGGAAACAACAATGTTGGTGTTGCTGGTGTTAATTGGAATGTTGAGTTGGTTTCTTTGAGAATATCTCCTACTAATCTTGGAAACTCATTTGCATCTCATTTGATTAGGGCGGTTAATTTCGCAGGTGCAAATGGAATTCCTATTGTGAATAATAGTAATGGAACGGATGCTTTCACAGGTACTGTAAATGATGTTAATGCACTTGCGGCTGCTATAAACCAATTCCCCGGGTTGTTCGTTACATCGGCTGGCAATGGGAGCAGGAACAATGATACCAACAACAATCGTTTCCCTTCAAACATTCGTCTTCCGAACATTATAACCGTTGGTGCTTCAGATAACCAAGGTCGTCGTAGTTCTTTCTCAAATTGGGGATTAAGGAATGTTTGTATTTTTGCACCGGGAGGTAGTGACCCAAGAGCGAATACTGCTAATGGTATTCTTAGCACAAGACCTACTCACTTGACTAGCAATATTGGAGCAATAGGCTATTATTCTACAATAGGAGATAACTTTATGCGGACGGCAGGACTCCGGGGCAATGTGCTATTTACGGATATTAATTATGTAAGTGTTGCGCCTGTTAGGCAAGTGACTATGTTTTTACTTAGAGGATTTCATTCGGAGAGCATGAGCGGGGTTCAGCGTGTGCCGAGATATCCTGCGATAAGAAATTATGCGATTGCTGCAGTAGAGCTTCCGGCAGGCAATGTATCCGTCAACACGAGGATAATATGGACATTGCATACCACAACAATTGTGGATAATTATTATACGGTTGTATTTGCATTTACAAAGACAGTACTAGGCACAGCGCAAGTGTACACTTCGGGCAACTTTTGGGAATAAAGGAATTAATTTAGTAGTGTTTTATCACAGCATTAAGTATAGTCTGAAAGCTAAGGGAAATTAACAAAAAAATGAAAGTAGCATCATTAAGCAAAGCGAGACGGAGAGAGGCATTACTTGGATTTGTGTTTTGTCTTCCGTGGATAATAGGGTTTTTGGTAATATTTGTATACCCTATGGCAAGTAGCTTGGTATATAGTTTTACTAACTATAATGGCGGTCTTATTATGGACTTTGTCGGGTTTCAAAACTATGTCAGTGCGTTTGGCTCACGGGCTTTTAGAGTTGCGTTACGCAACAGTATTTGGTGGACACTTGTAGGGGTAGTACTAACAACTGTTTTGGGCTTGGGTATGGCAATGCTTGTCAAGCCTCGTGTCCATGGGATGAAAGTATTCAGAACAATTTATTATTTGCCTAATGTTCTTAATGGTGTAGCGGTAGTGTTTTTGTGGTCATGGGTATTTAGCGGCACAGGTCCGCTCAATGCTGTTCTTGGTTGGTTCGGACGACCGCCAACAATATTTTTGGAGAGTGAATTTTGGTCTAAGCCTGCACTAATGCTAATGAATATTTGGGGTGTCGGTGCAGTGCTACTTATTTATCTTGCTGCATTGCAAGGAGTTCCGCAGGAGCTACACGAGGCGGCACAAGTAGACGGTGCAGGACATTTTAGAAGGTTTTTTGCAGTAACACTTCCGTCAATATCAGGCGTCCTTATGTTTAATATTATTATCGGCGTAGTGCAGGGGTTAGGATTCTTTATTGGTGCGTTGCTACTTACTAACGGGGGTCCCGGAATGTCGTCATTCTTCTTAGGACAGCTGATATATCAAGAAGCATTCTTACAAAATAATTTCGGATACGCTAATGCAATTGGTTGGATAGTTATGATAATTATGTTGTCTACCGCATTACTACTGCAAAAACTTAGCAAACGCATAGTCTTTTATATGGACGGGGCATAGAATTATGAAAAAAATAGGAAAACTTATTAAAACCACAGTAGAATGTGGCGGGGCATATGTGAGACCGCCTAATAATCTTAGTAGCAATAGCAATATGAGCGGTTCATTGTCTACAAAGGACAAATATTTTCCATGCGGAGAAAACTGCTTTTTGACGATTGAGTCGCCTGACAAGGCATATGTAACATTTGATTTAGGTGGTACAAAAAAACTTTCTTATATGTATATATGGAACTTTGCAATGCAGCCGTTTTATCAAAACGCGGGAATGCGGAAAGTTAAGATAGAAACATCTTTAGATGGTATAAACTATCAAGAGCTTAAAGGCAAGGTATATCCGTATATACTGGCTAAAGCGAGAGAGGACTGTTTGGCATCTAATCTTGACGATGGTAAGAATAGTCCGATTGACTTTGACGGATTGCAGGCAGCTTATGTCAAGATAACTCCAATCGGCGGAGCGGGTGAAGGAAATCACGGAATATATGTTGAAGATATTAGTGCGTACGGACTTGGCAAAGTAAGGATTTATGAAGCCGCGGAAGAAGTAGGGAAGAATGAGTTTAGAGCAGTACCGGCGCACGAGTGGAGCGCAGAATTTTCTAACATGGATGGCTGGGGCGGCGCTGACGGGATATTTTGTGTTCCGTTAGACGGAAAAGAAACCCGCGGCGACACAAAAAAAACTCTTGTATTATTTAGCGATACCTTTGTCGGAAAATGCAACCCCGAAACCAAAGTCAGACAAAGTATGAATATGCTTAATAATACTTTTGGTTACCTAACGAATAACGGATACGACAAACGCAATATAAAATTCGTAGTTGGCAAAGATAAAAGAGGTCAAGAGGTTTCGTTAATTACTCCTCAAGAAGGCAGCGAATACTATTACTGGTTACAAGAC
This sequence comes from Bacillota bacterium, assembly GCA_009783985.1. Classification (GTDB taxonomy): domain Bacteria; phylum Bacillota; class Clostridia; order Christensenellales; family Pumilibacteraceae; genus WQVM01. The sequence goes on from WQVM01000008.1 coordinate 30,934, forward strand.
GCGGTTACTCTAGGCGATTTTGTTTATGCATTTACTGATAATGTTATATCTTTTCCCGAAGGTCCTCCTGGATTTAAGTTTGATGTAATCGGAGTTGATATAATCAAAATCCCAATTGTTAAGGGCAAGGCGGCTTTAGATAAGTATACGATTATCAAGACTAATTTGCATACAAAAAAAGGATTTTTCGGTTGCTGTGTATATCCTAATACGGTATCAAGCGGAATGCCTAATCCAGACGGATATGTATATGTATACGGACTTGGTAAAAAAGAAGTAGGTCAAACCCTTTTATTATCAAGGGTAAAAGAAGAGGATTTTGAAGATTCTTCTAAATATGTATTTTGGGACGGGAAAAATTGGAGTAACAATATTGACGATGCTATACCGATATCGCAAGACGGCGGCTCGGAATGTTCGATTACTCCCGTTACGTATGGCAAGTATAAAGATAAGTATATGTACACCCATATGCAGAACGGTATTGATAGGGTCGTTGCAGTAAGCTTTGCCGACAGTCTTACAGGTCCGTTTGATAAAGATATCCCGATATATTCGGCGGATGATGACTATGACTTAATGAGCGGCGGTGACTGTAAAGGTGTATATCTCTATAATGCTAAGGCACATTACCACATATCTCCCAAGGATGAATTATTAATATCTTACAATATCAACACATCATGTTATCAATCAAATATGAACAACTGTGATATTTACCGCCCAAGGTTTATAAGACTCAAGGGTGTTTAAATTAAAACCTTAGAAAGGAGTGCATAAAAATGAAAAAAAGAAAAATTTTGTCAGTACTGTTAGCATTAGTAATAGCTTCAGGTGTTTTTACGCTGACGGCGTGTTTTGGTGGCAATAATCGACCTGGTCGTGGATTGCAACCGATTCCAAGGGGCGGTAATGGTCAAGACATTAGCAGTCAAGGATTAGAGGCTCACTGGCAGTTTGAATCACTTGTGGACGGTGTTATACCTGACCTAAGTGGTGGCAATAGACCGCTATCCGTTATAGGCAACCCCAATTTTACCGAGGGTGTAAGCGGTAATGCTTTTAGACTAGACGGACAAACAGCGCTAACTTTTCCTGCTGATAGATACCTGCAGACAGCAGGGGATTTAAGTATAGCATTTTGGATAAATATTGCAGGATTCACACCGCCGTATCAAGGTGCTGATACATCGACATTTAATTTGTGGCAAAACACTATTATTGATGTAGAGGGTGGATTAGCCGCTATGTTTACACCGTTTTTAGTCACAGTAAGCTTGATTTGGGACTTAGACAATCCTGGTGTTGTGTTACTTAGGGCAACAGCGGCTGGTAGTGGAGGACCTTTTGGGCAAGCAGGTCAAGATGCACTTTTAACTGATGCTACCGAGGATATAAATATTAGCGAGCATCTTAACGAGTGGATGCATGTAGCGATTGTATGGCAAAATGCGGTGGATTGGGATAACTCAGGGACATTGACTATATATCTTAACAGTTTTACTAACGAATTTAGGCAAGTTGATATGTTCCATGGAGATGGTGGTCCAAAGATGCTCGGCAATACGGATCAACGCTCTGCATTTGCTTCTAGGACAACAATAGGTGCATGGATTGACGGGGGCACAGTTCGCCGTGGAGGACTCTATAGTTTAGACGATATGAGAATATATTCTCGTGCAATCACAAGTGCAGAAGTACTTGCATTAGCACAGTTACACAACTAAAATAATCAGCACTAAAAAAGCTGCTTAAAAATAAAAAACAAAATTTGTTTATATTAAGGAGAAAACAAAAATGAAAAAAACTAAAAGAAAAATATTGTTAATTGTAGCGTTGGTTGCTACTACGGTAATCTTTACGATTGGTTGTGTAGCGGGAGAGTTTCGTATCGGACTAGATTTTAACAATGAATATGGTGGAGGTATAGGTACTTTTGTTATGGCAGTTATGCGTAATGGTGGGGATATTGACGCTAGTATCGGTGCAAGTCAAAATCAAGATGATTCGGAGGCGATGTGGCCATGTGAGGATATTGACGGGGATACCGTTATGTTGGTGAGTCCGCAGGAACTGACAGATTATCTTAATGCAGTAATTGCCGTCAATCCTAGACTTGTAGAGGCAGGACTAGAGGTTGTGCTTGATGATGAAAGTGATGTTAATTTTTATTTATTTGTAGCAACATTAGAATGGGCTGACATAGGTGAATATAATGACCTTATGAGACTTGTTGTAGGATATAATATGTCTGATGAGGAATGGGCAGATGAGGAGTTTGAATACGCTACATTTGCTCTTATAGATGATGAGGTTGAATTCAGTCAAGATGAGAGATGGAATAGAGAGGTTTTTTGGTGGGCAACAAGAGCTATTCGTGCAAATGACGAGATTATCAATGCTATGTTTGCATCAGGAGGATTTCCTAGTATTCTTGGTCATGATGATTTGATTGAGGAAGATGTAATACTTAACATTACTTTTGACGGCTATAGTGGTGGCGATAATGGCGGTGACAATGGCGGAGATAACGGTAGTGATAATGGCAATAATAACGGCAACAATAATAATGGCAATAACAACAACAATAATAATAACAATAATAATGGTGGCGGTGGTTGCGGTAGCAGTAGTGTGGTAGGTGGTATGCTTGCATTGTTAGCTGTTGCAGGCGGAGCGTTGCTTGTGTTCAAAAAGAGAGGCTAATCTAAAATGTTTTTTATAAGCGGGGTGCCGGAATGTTTGACTTCCGGCACCTTTGTTTGTATAATTATTTTTTGAGGTGATAAATGCGATTAACTAAAGCTGAACAAAAAAGAATCGATAAATTTTGTGATGATATATTTGCGGCAAGTCAAATTAAATGTAAAACTACCGTTATTCGACCTGACCCCTTTAAGCCGGATATTTATCCGTTCCAAAATTTGGGACAAGATAGATATGTCAAATTTGAGCCGGATGGCGGGTGTGCGTTTTTTGGATATTGGCAACCTTGTTTTCGCAAGCAAGCACCGCTGCTTATCCATACCCCCGGATATGGTGCCGAAATGAGTATGCACCCAGAACTTACCGATAGTTTTAATGTTTTGCATGTCAACCCATTAGGAATATGTACTCCCGATGGGCGTGATGCCACCAAAATGACTTTTGAAGGTTTGAGCTCGGTACTGCCGGATACAATTAAAACAGGTGGCAAGAGAGGATATTTTGATTGGCTGTCATGCGTATCAATTGCCGTTAATTGGGCGTGGAATCAAGACAATGTGGTAGCTAATAAAGTATCGTTTTTTGGAACAAGTCAAGGTGGCGGAGCAGCACTTCTTATGGGTTCTGTTTTTTCAGGACGCGGGACAGCTTGCGTTGCCGCCGACCAGTCATTCTTGACTAATTTTGAACTTGGCAAAGGCAGGGGGGGGTATGACAGTCTTATTGCAAAGCAAAAACTCTTTCCGCATCTTTCAGACGAGGATATTTTGGATGCATTATTTTGTTATGATACAATGCATCATGTCCATAGATTAGATAATATTCCAGTTTTGCTCACAGCGGGAGGCAAAGATGATGTTTGTCCTTTTGACACAATAGCGTCGCTTTTTAAGGCTCTTAACGGAACAAAATCATACACGTTGTTTGACGAACTTCCTCATGGCTATAATCGACAATTTATTTCCCTTGCTCGTGCATGGTTTATGCTTTATTCATAACAAAGCGCCAAGCGGAAGTCGAGTATGTGATGGTTAAGTACAAAGTATCGCAACGACTTGCTTGTAGGGCATTAGGAATAAACAGAACCGCAGTTAGGTACAAGGTTAAAAAACGGTCAGACGAAGATACTCTGACAGCGCTAGTCACAGAGTTAGCTTTGCAGTACGGAAGGTATGGATACCGTATCATCTGTGGCATTATCCGCAATATGGGTTATCTAGTCAATCATAAGCGAGTTGAGCGGATATGGCGAACTTGAGGGGCTTAAAGTGCCTAAAAGGCAGCCAAAACTCAAAAGATTATTTCTTAATGACGGTAGTTGTTGCGTACGCCTACGCCAACCTAGGCTTGAATGAAAATTAAATTCGGCTTGATTGGGAGTAAGATAGTTTAGTGTTGAGTGAGGGCGTTTTGAATTATAGTAGCCCTCAATGTATTGGAATACAGAAGATTCGAGTTCTTTTAGGTTTTGGTAATTTCTGCGATTGGTTTGTTCCCGTTTGAGAAACTTAAAGAAACTTTCGACGACAGCATTGTCATAATGATGACCTTTCTTAGAAAATGACTGTACGATTTAAATTGTCTAAAAGTTTTCTAAACGAGAAGGCCGTATACTGACAACCGCGATCGGAATGGAACATTAACCCGTTTGGATTTCTTGCATAGTAAGCCGCCAAGAATGTATCTGTTACAAGTTGCGCGTCGGCGCGGGCGGAGATTTTATAGGCAATCACTTTTCTTGAAAACAAGTCAATAATTACGCATAAGTAGTAGAATCTGCCGCCGGCTCTTATATAAGTGATATCGCTTACCCACACAATATCGGGAGCTGATTGGGCGAAGTTCTTATCTAAGCGATTAACGCATTCCGTGTCATCGGTTGCGAAAGATTTGTATTTTGATTTTTTTACCGCTAAAGCCGGTAGTTCCATTGTTTTCATCAGTCTGTACACTCTGCTGGAGCTGATGAGAATGCTATGTTCACGCTGAAACAAGATTTTAATTTTTAACGGAACGCTTGTCGTGTTCGAAATAGATTTTAAGGATTGCCCGCCGTATTTCTTGATTCTTTTCCGTTCGCGAGCAGGCTTTGAAAAGAAATGTTTATAATACGTACTCCTGCTTACCTGTAAAACCCTGCACAGTGTTTTTATCCGATGTTGAAGCCTCAACTTATATACCGCGTCTAACCTTATTTTGAGTGTTGCATGAAGATAGCAGCCGCTTTTTTTAAGATTATATTTTCCTCCTCAAGTTCCGCGTTGCGTTTTCTCCAACCGCTCAACTTCCTGCGCTGTCATAACAGTGTCATCCGCATCTTAATCTCTGAATATTTTCTAACCCATTCCGCTATCGTGTTTATATTCACCCCATACTCTATCGCCAACTGACGATACGGCTTCCCGTTCTGATGTAATGCCACTACTTGCTTCTTGAATTCTTCACTGTACTTTGTTCTATTGTTCTGTTCTCTCCTTTTTTGTGTCCTCTTTAGAATATCATGTACTATACTTTCGTGTCCACTTCTAAGGATATCATCCATTTTTCTATATACTTAATTTTAGCATAAAGGCGAAATCAAAAGCAATTTGGAAAACTGACATTGTTGAAATTTGGCGATTTTTTTGATATAGAGGTGTTTTTAACTTGACAAGCATATATTTTTATGTATATAATTATATGCTGATAGCAGTTGCGCATATATATCATTAGTGATGAGATACATACGAGGTTCAAGATGATTTGGTATTATGCGTGCAACATAGTATAATGGCAAAAGAATTAAGCAATATAATTAGGAACGAAGCAAACAAGCAAGTATGGAGCCGTAGCCGCTGTATAAGCGGGTGAGGTTTTTTTGTATATTGAGGCATCACAATATAAAACGGTAATTAGACAAAATTGCGCGAGAAGCGCTTAATATTATAGATAGATAAAAAATGCTGGGATGCAATCAACAATAAAGTATCCCAATGGGCAATACGCTCAAATATAAGGAAATGATAATGAAAAAAGTCAAAACACTATTAGTAAGTTTGGTCCTCGCGGCGGCTCTATGCGGAGTTGC
>WQVM01000009.1 GCA_009783985.1 Bacillota bacterium
AAAAGGGCAAGATGTTAAGCTAGAAGTTATTAATGACGGTCCTAACAAATTGGCGGCACGCAGACGCATAATGGCTAAACTCCACGATGTGCAACTTGTCCGTGAAGAAAAAGAAACAAAAACAGCTTTTAAGGCAAGAAGTGCCGACATCAGGCACCCTCTTATCGAAAAGATTTTTAACGATTACGCTCCAAAATACGCAAAGCGTGCAGAGGAAGTAGGCAACCGTGGCGGCTACACTCGTGTACTAAAACTAGGTCCGCGCAGAGGCGACGCCGCCGAACTAGCCATAATCGAATTAGTGTAATTAAAAAAGGATATGCAATGATTGTTACATATCCTTTTTTGCATTGACAGTCTAAAATAAGAGTGCAGTAGAATAGGGTGAGAGGATAAGTAATAAATCAACAAGGCTATTCGAGGGACAAAAAATAATGTCTACTAAAAAAACAAAACATAGCAAAACATCAAAATCGACAGCGGTTACATCTGTGACTACATTTTTGAATAAATTTTATCCCAGTATTTTAGAGGAAGCTGAAACTGCGAAAAAGACAGAGAACATAGCAAAAAAAGTATTTAATGCTGTAGGCAGTGTGCCAGCAAACAAATATTTTTTCAGAGGGCATGCCGATGAATCAAGGGATATAGTTCCCTCAGCGCTTAGAAAAGATATGCTTAGTAAGGCAGGTAAGAGTAGAGAACAACAAATTTATTATGAAGCGATGACGCAATATCCTCAAGAATTTGAAGGATTGTCGAGTATTGACAGACTTGCAAAAATGCAACATTATGGATGGCCTACGAGACTATTAGATATTACAACCAATCCGCTTGTAGCGTTATGGTTTGCTTGTTTTAAGCATAATAATAAAAATGGCTCAGTATTAGTACATAAGACTGTGAACATAGAAAACGAGCAGACTAACATATTGGCTTTTGATAGCGTTAGGGCACTTATGCTTGCCTGTTTGCCTCGCTTAAATGCGAAAGAGCAAAGTGATATGTTTAGTATGATCTGTTGGTTTGATAAGGCTGACATAAAGATTGACAATAAATTGATAGAAATGATGAAAAATGGCAATTTGCCACCCGAAGTTAAAACAAAGATAACTGAGCAGTTGGATAAACTAGGAGATGCAACTGACAAGAAAAAGCTAGAGTCGCTCTTAAAAGAAAAATCAGAAAAAGTGAAAACGGCATCAAAAGCATTTGATCGTTTTATATACGAAGTAGTTTGTGAGAGGCAAGCGTTTCAGAATCATCACATTGTGCCTAGTGATTTGCTTAATTCTTTTGTTGTAATGCCTAAAGTGTCAAATATACGAATGAGACTACAAAAAGGAGCCTTTATAATTTTTGGTTTAAGAAAACTAAACTTAGAGTTTGACAAGATACTTATTGATAAGGATAGCAAACCAAACATTTTGCGTGAACTTGATATGTTTGGGGTAAATAAAGCGACGATATTTGAGGATTTAGCAAGTGGTGCTGAATATTTCAAAAGCAAATGGAAGTAAAACGATATTAAATAAAAAACAAATGCAAGATTTCATTTCTAACCCACAAAGGGCATTGTTCAAAAGGTATGGAAAACAATCCTTGTAGGAAATACTCATAAAACAAATTATATCCCCAAAAAACAAGGTGTCATTTCGACCGAAGCGGAGAAATCTCCTCAAAAGCTGTACAAAAACACGACCAATGAGGAGATTTCTCCGCTTCGGTCGAAATACCTTCGGTGCTTCGTAGGACACCCTTATTAACTTCCTCATATAAACTCACATAATACAAACACTTTGAATAACCCCACAATGAAGGAAAGTGTGTTTTGTAAGCGATGCAAGTTATATATAAGCCGACAAATGTCAATAATGACAGGTGTCGGTTTTTTTACATCTATAAAAAACGGATAATTACTATTCGGGCGGTCAATAGACTTGTTGCGTAATTGATTTTTAGTTGCGGGCGGCAGAATGCCGCCCCTACAACTTGTATAAACAACTGTACTAGAAAAATCCGCTGTAGGAGCTGGCGTCGCAGACCAAGCGAAGCGTCTTGCCTGCCCGAATAGTAATTATCCTTATCATAGCAAGCTGTATTATTAAAAAAATATGGCAGTGCTAAATACAGGTGAAATCATTAAGTGTAAGTATATAGAAATGGTGACAGCAAATAGTAGGGGCGAATATTATGAGTCCGATACTTAAACATTATATTTAGATACGGATTATTGTTATTCGGGCTCATGATATTCGCCCCTACTATTTGCTAGTCCATTACATCTCTATTCACCGATATAATACTTGCTACAAAATCACCTGCTTTTAGCCTCGAAAATATATATGAGAAAAAATAGTGTATGGATAGCCCGTTTTATGTGCTTGATGGGTGTTATGCTAGTTCTTGTGGGAGCGAGGATTGGTTATACGGGGTTGTTTTGGAATAGTGGGCTTGAGGGGCTGAGTGTGCCTAACGGGGCTGTTTTTGAGACAACGGAATTTGGGGATAGACTTGATTTTGATGGGGATATGGGCGATGTGGATAATGTTATGAGGCAGTTAAGGGCGATAGAGGTACGGCGGGAGAATTTGGATGACGGACTTGTTATTATTTATGCTGTTAGTAATAGATTAAATGATAGGACTCAAGAGAGGTGGGGGGAGTTTAATGTTATGATAGCGGTAAGAGGTGACAGAATTGCGGTAGGGTATCCTGTGCTTAATGGAAGTTTTTAGGTGGGAGTGGGTATTATGTTATAGGATAATTGTTGTTCGGGACGCCGAGGGCGGCGTCCCCTAACTTGGGTTGTCTTGTGTAGTTGATACCCCATATGTAGGGGACGCCCGCCTTCGGCGTCCCGAATAGTAATCAACAATATTATAATAAAGATAATTACCATTTGGGCGGTCGGGCGAAGACCAAGCGAAGCGTCTGCCCGCCCCTACAACAGACAGGATAATCTGCATACGAATCATCTTAATAGTCCATATGGCACACCCAAAAAAATATTTTTGATTATTGTGTATAAGAAAATAACAATAGGCAATAATCAAAGTCAGTGGAGGAAAAAAACAAAAAATAATGAGTAAAACTTATCAAAAAACAAGCAAAAAGCATCCTAACTTTTTTAAGCGTAATATCTATGCGATTTTGTTAGCTATTTCGGTGTTAGTTATAGCGGTTATCGTTACTATAACATTGATTTTGGGGACACGCAATGTTGCGCCTCCCGGTGAGGTAGAGCCACCGCCTTATATTCCGACGGTAACGGCACCTGAGTGGGTTATGCCTGTATCAAATGTCGTAATCGGTCAAGAAGCAAAAATTGACGGACTTATTTGGTGCAGAACTTTGCGTCAATGGCGTAGTCAAGACGGAATTGACTTCTTAGGTGCGGCAGGAGCAGAGGTCTATGCGATTATGGACGGTACTGTTGCAAGCGTGCAAAATACTATTATGCACGGAACAGTTATCACCATCAATCACAAAGACGGACTTGTCAGTCGCTACAAATCACTTGATGCAACAACTTTTGTACAAGTAGGTCAAACCGTAAAAAGCGGTGACAGAATCGGAACAATGAGCGATAGCAAAATTGTCAATGCCGAACAAGGGATTCACTTGCATTTGCAAATGACCCAAAACGGCAGACTTGTTGACCCTATGCAATTTTTGCCTAACGGCGACAAGTAATTAAATGTTGGAAAAAAAGGACTCACGGCAACAAAAGCCGTGAGTTTTTTTGTGTTAATTAGTATAGGTAAAAATTAGATTGCAAAAACAGCACTAATTTTTCTAGAATTATTTTTGAAAAAGACTTGAAAAATAGTTGACAGGTCTTTTTTTGTGTGATATAATGCCGATATGAAAAATTGTTATTGTCCAAGATGCGGAGCAAAGCAGAGGTATAAGGTGGATGACCCTTGCCGGATATTACAAGCCTGTATTGAATGCGGTAGGTCGCTTCTTGTTAAGATGAATAATGACGAGATGATTATTAAAGTTAGAGCAGTTTCAAAGTTATCTATTCGTTAAGATGTGGTTACAACTAAATATAATGCGCCTTTATCTACGACAAGACTTCATGCAATAGCTGCATCCTAAGTCACTCATAAGGATAAAGGAATAGAGTTTGTTACAAGCAGACGGATTATCTTAGCAAGGCTAAGGAGCGATTTGTACCCTGACAAAAATAACCGATTACGGTTGTTTTTGCCGGGGTTTTTTTGACTCAAAAATCCTTGACCAGAACTTCGTTTTCGGATTTTATATAAATAACAAATATAAGAACTGGAGGAAAAGAGTATGAAAAAAACAACTGTGTACATTGTGGACGGAGAGGGTAAGCGGATTGCTGTTGAGGTGACTTATGAGGTTGCCGAGGCTATGGCGGAGTGTCGCAAAGCTGAGTGGCGGAATGATGCTAAGGAGAAGTATTATCGGGATAAAGAACTTGGGAGTTTGAGCGATATGGATGACCAAATTGCTTGTCGGGGTGCCTTGGGAGAGGATAGTGAGAGGGATTTGCGTAATTTAGGGATTAGGCAGGTTTTTAGGTCGCTTACGGCACGGCAAAATGAGATCGCACGCTTGTTGTATAAGGGTAAGATGGTTAAAGAGGTAGCGGAGATTTTGGGTGTAACACATCAAAGTGTTAGTGATATAAAAAAAGCTATCTCAAAAAAGTTGAAAGAATTTTTGAAATAGTGCCTGCTAAAGAGGGTGTTTTTCTCTGTATTATGTAATAGGATGTAGGGAGTAGTTGGGATAACAATAATATACGGATAATTGTTGTTCGGGCGGTCGAGGACGCCCGCCCCTACTATTGTGACGGCTCGCAAAGACGATAATGGGTTAAGCTTTTATTTCAGCACCTGCTGACCAATGCCCTACGATTTTGGGTATGAGTTGCCATTGAAAAGCAAGTGTAGCAAGAATACAAGTTGTAGGGGCTGGCGTCGCGGACCAAGCGAAGCGTCTTGCCTGCCCGAATGGAAATTATTAATGTTTTTTATAAGGACAAGTGTTCGGGCGGTCGGGGACGCCCGCCCCTACGGTTACCCCAACCAACTAATCCCTAACCACTAATCCCTAATATAGCCACTAGTTTTTGTGGCGGGGGGTTCGGTTTGCGGCGGAAACTATAGGGCGGTAGAGTGCGAGTATGACAAAAATGGCGGCGATTACAAGGCAAGCGATTATAATCCATTGACGGATATCATCCAGTTCAAACGGGTCACGGTAGGTTTGGTTGGTGGTATTGTTGCCGTCGTTTACCGCCTCTATAACATTGGGCGGAATAGGTGTTATGACTTCGACAAGACCGCCGTAGACATAGCCAAAAAAAGTCCGCGCGCCGTCAAAGTAACGGACAAAATACCAAGTTGTACCGAGTAGGGGGTGTGCGAGTGTCCCCTCAATAGTTCCGTAAAAATGCAGATTAGTGTTGGGCGGCACAAGAAAAAGCGGAGTAAGGGTGTGGTCTGGGGTTGAATGGAGATAGACCCGCAACGCTCCCGTAAAGGGGCGTAAAGTTCCGACAGCGGATTTGGTAACTGGTTCGAAATCAACAAAAACTACATTTGACCGTCTGACAAAACCAAAAAGGTCATGATAAGCTACAGCAAAAAAGTCGGGGTCAGTGCGGTCCGTGACAAGGACAAAGTAATCTATTGGCAGAGAGGTCATCGGTGTAAAAGTACCGTTGTTACGGGAGTAAAGATTGGTGTCGGGGAGTATTCGTGCGTATTGTGCCCGTGTAGATGCGTGAGCGGTAGGGGTGGTGTGGGTGGTGTACACAACAAAAAAACCTAGCCCAAAAGTTAGGATAAAAAAAATGAATAATGAATAGCGAATAATGAATAACGATAGACGAAGTAAGTTGTTTTGTTTATGACAATTTGGCACGATATCATTATAGCACAGTTAGGCGGTGGGATTTTTGGAAGAATTGTGGAAATATGAGAGAAAATGAAGATTAGGGGATTAGTGATTAGTGGTTAGTTATTGACGAGTGTTATAGCTAGTAGATAATCCATCATAATACTAAGTCCTTAACTAACCACTAATCACTAATCCCCTAAAAAATATGACAGAAGTTGAGATAATTACTGCTTTGCATCGGCTTGACACAGAGCTTGCTTGTCGGCGAAAAAAAGAGCGGCTTAGGTATTATAATGCAGGTGAGCCTATTCATCATAAGCAGGTGATGTTTCATCAGAGCCTCAAGCGTAATCGGTGGGTGCTGGGCGGTAATAGGAGCGGCAAAACCGAATGCGGTGCAGCGGAGGTTGTTTGGATGGCTCGTGGGACAAGTCCGTATCGCCCTAACCGTAAGGAAACTAACGGCTGGGTGGTTAGCTTATCCAGAGAGGTGCAACGAGATGTGGCACAGGCAAAAGTGCTTGACTACCTTAATCCCGATTGGATAGCCAATATTGTGATGGTCAGCGGACGGTCGGACGACCCTAGAGGCGGCGTGATAGATTATATCGCTGTCAAGAGCGTGTCGGGTGGCATAAGCAAAATCAGCTTTAAGAGTTGTGACCAAGGGCGAGAAAAATTCCAAGGTACTAGCCTAGATTATGTATGGTTTGACGAAGAGCCACCCGAGGATATCTACAAAGAATGCCGTATGCGTGTGCTTGACCGCAAGGGCGACATATTCGGAACTATGACACCGCTCAAGGGGCTGACCTTTGTCTATAATAAGATTTGGCTCAACGAAGACGGCGACCCTGAGGTTGAGTGTATCTGTATGGAGTGGGCGGATAATCCGTATTTGGATAAAGACGAGGTAGCCTCACTTACGGCGACTATGAGTGACGAAGAGCTAAAGAGTCGGCGATACGGAAAATTTGCGGCATCTAAGGGTCTTGTGTATCACGAGTTTGACCCTAAGATTCATATCATCAAACCTTTTGATGTGCCGATAGAGTGGTATGACAATATGTCGATTGACCCCGGACTTAACAATCCGCTTAGTTGTCATTGGTATGCGGTGGACGGGGACGGCAATGTGTTCGTAGTAGCTGAGCATTATGAGGCAGGTAAGGATATCGGGCACCATATTAAGGCTATCAAGTCTATATCGGAGAGTTTGGGGTGGTATACGGATTTTTGCGGGCGGTATAGTGCTTTGATTGATAGTGCGGCGGGGCAGCGGACATTAGCGTCAAGCAAGAGCGTTGCGGAGCTATTTTTGGACGGAGGCATAAGTGTTAATACCAAGGTCAATAAGGATTTGTTTGTCGGAATCGCTAGGGTCAAAAGTTATCTCAAGGATAGTAACGGCAAGCCGAGAATTTTTGTTTTTGAGAATTGTGTCAACTTAATTAGGGAGTTTAAGACATATTACTGGGGCGAGGGCGATGTTCCTAAGAAAAAAGACGACCACGCACTAGACGAACTTAGGTACTATATAATGTCAAGACCCGAAGCGGCATATGTGAGGGAAAAGCCTAAGGGGATTGTGGAGATTGATAAAGAGCGACAGATTAGACGGTTAAGAAAAAAATGATGGTCGAGCATGGGAGGGACTGCGTGGATATTGCTGATAACGACATAAAAAAAATTGAGTCGGCACTACTAAAAAAAGCTCAAGGATATACGACAGAAGAGACGGTAGAGGAGTATTCGGGTGACCAGTCACTTATCAAGCGTAAGATTACCGAAAAGTATGTGCCGGCGGATTTGTCTGCTATTAAGCTAGTGCTAGAGGCAAGTAATGCAGGCAAGGGGGAGTTAGAGGAGTTGAGTGATGAGGAGATTATGAAACTTAGGGGGAAGTACCTTAGAGAACTGGGGAAGATGGTGGTTAGTGATTAGTGGATAGTGGTTAGTTGCGGTCTTAGTATTTTGGTTATGTAATGTAGGTGTAGGGGCGGGCGTCCCCGACCGCCTAAATACTTCTCGCTTTAGCGTTGGTAGTAGGGGTAGGGCAATATAAGGGTGTATCAAGTGCAGTTGTATTGTAGGGGACGATGGCGATCGTCCCGAAATGTTAGGTATCAGGTATCGTTCGGGTGGAATAATACCGTTTCCGTTCAAAGTCATTGCGAGGAGCATTAGCGACCCATTCGACAAGCTCAGGGCAGGCTCCGCAATCCCATGAGGAGGGTTCTATTCGTGGGATTGCTTCGTCGCTAACGCTCCTCGCAATGACTTTTGGTAAAATGTTTTTTATAAGGAGGGTGTTCGGGCGGTCGATGCCCGCCCCTACGGAAAATAAGGACAAGTATTCGGGCGGTCTGGGACGCCCGCCCCTACGACTGTCGTATCAAGTGCAATTGTATTTCCAAGTGTAGGGGCGACATTCTGTCGCCCGAATAACAATTTATCAATATTTTATTTTATGGCAATAAGGAGAACCAAACAAAAATGGAACTAATCAAATCAAGGTATCAAATCAAGTGTGAAATGGGTGGGTGCCGCAATATTAGCGAATACACGATAAAAACCGCTAGAGTGGGTATCCGTGCACACTTGCACATATGTACACCGTGTATGGGCGCACTCTATAATCTTCTCGCAAAAGAAATTGTGCCTAAACCGATTGAGAATGCTATAGGCGGTAGGAGAAAAGGGGAGAGATAGAATAAAGATAGTAACAATCAATATTTTGTAATAAGGACAAGTATTCGGGCGGTCGGGGGCGAACCGCCCTTTGGGTGTCATTTCGACCGAAGCGGAGAAATCTCCTCATTTGGTGGTATATTAGTATAGTTTTTGAAGAGATCTCTCCGCTTCGGTCGAGATGACACCCAGTTTTTACGGGGTATAAATTTTGTTTAGGACTTAATCGTGCTACGATAATAAAGGTGAGCATTCGGGAGGTCGGGGACGCCCGCCCCTACGACTAGGGTTAGGAAAACCAACCAACTAGCCACTACTCCCTAACTACCAAAACTAATCCCTAACCACTATTCCCCTAATAATAGATTATGAATAAAACGATAAAAAAGATAAAAGAGAAACAGGCGGAGAGAAAGTCAATTCGATACGCTGATGAGATTGCTCAAGAGGTTATGGCGGATTTTGAGGAGAGGCGGAGGACACGCAGGCATTTTGAGGCACAATGGCAGTTGACGGCTAATTTTGTTATGGGTAATCAGCATTGTGTTATTTCGCCTACTGCCACCTTGGAGGATACGGAGCGAGATTACTTTTGGCAAGAGCGAGAGGTCTACAATCATATGGCACCTATACTTGAGACACGACTTGCAAAGCTTGGGCGGGTGCGTCCTGTTATGAGCGTGGTATCGGCGAGTGACAATGAGAATGACATTAAGTCTGCCATAGTGGGGACTAAGGTGCTTAACTCTTGCTACAATCGGCTTGCGGTGAGTGAGATTATTTCTCGTGCTACTATGTGGAGCGAGATAACGGGGACGGTTTTTTATAAGGTCACTTGGGACCACGGGGCAGGCAAGGTGCTTGGGCAAGTGGGGGGCAAAAAGGTGACAGGCGGAGATGTTTGGATTGATGTGTGTCCGCCGTATGAGATTTTTCCTAGTAGTTTGACGGCGGAGACTGTGGAGGAGTGTCCGAGTATTATCCACGCTAAGGCTGTGCCTGTTGCCGAGATTAAGAGACTTTGGAATATCGACATAGAGGGCGAAAACCTTGACCTATACAACTATCAGAGCAGTTATAATGCAGGCGGGTTGGGATTATCAAGTAGCGGTATTGCCACAGGTCCTGAAAGACGGCGAGACCACGCTATTGTGATTGAGCGGTATACTTTGCCCGATGACAAGAGTCCAAACGGTGAGCTTGTGATAGTTAGTGGCAGTAAGCTACTCTATAGCGGGGAGTTGCCTTATCTTAACGGCAGAGACGGCGAGCGAGGATATCCTTTTATACGGCAACAATGTCTTGCTATGACGGGGATGTTTTTTGGAACGAGTATACTTGAGCGTGTTATTCCTATTCAGAGGGCATATAACGCTGTCAAAAATCGTAAGCACGAATACCTCAACCGCATAGCAATGGGTGTGCTTGCTGTGGAGGACGGTAGTGTTGATGTGAATAATCTGGAGGACGAGGGACTTAGCCCTGGTAAGATTTTGTTGTATCGTCAGGGCAGTCAACCGCCGTCTATGCTGTCGCTTGGGAGAGTTCCGCCTGAGTTTAATGCCGAAGAAGACAGGTTATTTGGTGAGTTTGTGTCTATTAGCGGTGTGAGTGAGGTTATGCGTAATTCTATCACACCTACAGGGGTGGTTAGCGGTGTTGCGTTACGGCTGCTTATAGAGCAGGACGAAACAAGGTTGTCGATGGTGGCGGATAATATCAGGGGTGCGATTAGACGAATGGGTCAGCATATTATTAGGCTCTTTAGGCAATTTGCTTGCGAAAAAAGACTTGATAAGACAGCTGGCGAAAACGGTCAGATTGAGCTGCTTGCGTGGAGCAAAAGTGACCTAACTAGTGACGAGATTATTTTTGAAACAGATGCGGAACTTAGCAATACGCCGGCGGCAAGGCAGAGTATGATTTTTGACCTGCTTAGCACAGGACTACTCAATGATGAGACGGGTAAATTGACTAACAGTATGAGGCGTAAGATATTGGACAACTTGGGGTTTAATGCGTTTAGTGAGGAGTTTAAGGATTGCGGGGGAGATGAAAAAAGTATGGGAGAGATGTTAAAAGAAATGTTGACGCCGACAAATGCCGAGTTTTAGGTGTCATTAGAGTTGTTGGAAAATGCTTGCCTCGTAATAAACACCCCGTCACTTCGTGCCACCCCTCTTTTAAGAGGGGTGGCACGAAGTGACGGGG
The DNA here is from genome assembly GCA_009783985.1 of Bacillota bacterium. Lineage (GTDB taxonomy): Bacteria > Bacillota > Clostridia > Christensenellales > Pumilibacteraceae > WQVM01. The sequence continues at coordinate 10,789 of WQVM01000009.1, forward strand.
TGTTTATCCCAATTGATATTTTCGAATAACTCTATTGCGAGGAGGACACATATGGACAAATGTACAAATAAGGACGATACAAGCATACTTTTAGGTAAATTCGACAGCGTTGATGCACTCTTAGAGGCTTATGGGAATCTTGAAAGAGAATTTACAAGAAAAAGTCAGCGGCTTGCGGAGTTAGAGGATAACAAGGGCAAAATGGCAAAAGAGGATAATGCAAGTTTGGATAATTGTGATGAGGTAGCGGAGCGGTCTGATGAGGGTAACCGTGAAACCGTGGAGGCACAACCCAAAGAGGAAAAAGAACAGGATGAGATGCGCACGGCGGCGAGCCGCAATGAGAGTGAGGCGCTAGGGGACAGTCCGTCTATTCCGAATAACAGTCCTGCTCAAAATCAAGTAGAGGATTTGACGGGAGAGCAACGTGAGGCTACAGGCACAGATACACCGCAAGATTTGAGCGAGGATATGTTGTTAGAACTGGCACTAAGTACCGACAGCATTAGGGATAAGATAATTGATGATTATCTGCATAGCCTTGCCGCTAATAACGGTGTAAGGATTTTGAGCGGGAGAATCGGGGCAATGCCTTTGACTCCTCTGGAAAGACCAAAGACGCTGAGGGAGGCGAAGGTGGTTGCGGACAAGTTGCTTCGCCGTTAGCTGTTGTAGGGGCGGTCGCCCTCGACCGCCTGAACACATAAGTCCGTATTATTTTGATAAGGATAATTGTTATTCGGGCGGTCGAGGGCGACTGCCCCTACGACTTGGTGTCCGTGTGTAGAACACTTCAAAGTAGAGAACAAGAACAAAAACAATAGGAGAGAAACCAACAAAATGGTTACATTACAAAGAGCAGAGGACGCACTCAAGTCCGTGTATTTGGGGACGGTGACAGAATTACTTAACACCAAAATCAATCCCCTTTTGGCAAAAATTGAGCAAACAAGTCAAGATGTTTGGGGTAAGGAAATCCGTAAGGCGGCAAAGTTCGGCATTAACGGCGGTATCGGAGCAGGTGACGAGGCAGGCGAATTGCCGTCCGCCGCACCTAACAACTATCTACAATTTGTCACCACTCTCAAAAACCTCTACGGTCAAATTGAGATAAGTGACAAGGCTATAAGGGCAAGTTCTGACGAGAGGGGAGCTTTTACCGATCTTCTTAACGCCGAGCTTGAAGGACTTTTGGAGGCTTCGAGGTTTAACTTAGGGCGAATGCTCTATGGTGACGGCACAGGGATTTTGGGCAGAGTTACGGCGATGGGAAGCAACCCGCAGGTTGACAAGCCACATAATTTTATTGAGGGAATGGTCGTTGACTTGTACAGTCCCGACGGTAACTTTATAAGAAGCGGACTTAGGGTAGCGCATGTTAATCGTGATACAAACAGGATAAGATTTGAATGCAACAGTATAATAGCTAACAATCATCAGCTGTGTGTGCAGGGCAGTCGTGGCAAAGAGATTACGGGCTTAGGGGCGTTGTTTGACCCTACAAGGGATATTTATGGTATCTCTAGGGATAGACACCCTTTCCTTGTTCCGCATATCGCCGAGCCGACAGCAATGAGCGAAATAGCCATACAAAAAGCTATCGACAGGCTCGAGACACACGCTAATAGCGTAGTTGATTTTATTGCGGTGTCGGCTGATGTCAAGTATGAGTATCAAGAATTTTTGGGGACTTTTAAGCGTAATATCGACATTATGGAACTCGAAGGTGGCTTTAGAACACTTTCTTATAACGGGATTCCTGTTGTGTATGACCGCTTTGTAGACCCAAAAACTATGTATTTGCTCAATACTAAGGCTTTTAAGTTGCATCAGTTGAGCGATTGGCGATACCTAGAAACCGAAAACGGCAAGATTTTGCGTCAAACACAAGGTAAGCCGACCTACAGCGCAACACTTGTTAAGTACTGCGACTTGATTTGCGACAGACCTAACGGGCAAGCGAAATTGACAGGATTTGGACTGTAAGGGATAATGCAAAACGCATAATGTCGGATAAGAAAGCAATCGAGTGTATTATCAAGTTAAAACACTCATCATTCATTTTGCGTTATGCGTTATGCGTTTGGCATTACTCTTGTCAAATCATTCCTAATTTTGTTTTTGGAGTAAAAATGGATAAGGTACAACTAACAGGTGACCTGCACGATATTTGCGGACGGCTCAAAGAGATTGATGCCGGATATTATGTTATGTTTGACGGCAAACAAAAGAGGTTTGAGGTGCATCACAAGGGGCAAAAAGGTAATACCTTGTGTGTGACTTTGCCGTATGACAGACTTGATGCCCGCGCGGTGACTTATGTAAGACAAACAAGAGCCGAGAGGTTGCGGCAAGTTATAGCCGAAATGGATAGAGAAAATGAGAGGGCGGAGAGAGAGGCGAAGGATAAGGCGGTGAGGAAAATAAGTAAGGAGTATAAGTAAAAGGTAAAAAGTAAGAAGTAAAAAGTATTGACGAGGAGCGAAGCACCTGTTTCCTATGCTCCTCGTAATAGAGTTGTAACGAAACGCCAAAGTGGAGTCTGTCATCCTGAGCGTAGCGAAGGATCTAGCGAAGCGGAAAATGCAGGAAATTGCGATTTTTTATGGACTTTTTATTCGCTAACGCTAGATCCTTCGCTACGCTCAGGATGACAGACTAACAATGTTTCATCGTCTAAATATAGGGTTTCGTTACAACCCTAATGACGGTAGCCCTACAGGGGTGGCTCACTTTGCTCCCCCATAAGGCAAATCTCTTGTCCGCACTTTTTACTTATTACCTTTTACTTTCACTTCCGACTTTAGGAGGAATAGTGAAAGAAATCATACAATATGTGTCTGCATTACTACAGATGGAGGAGCTACACGAGGATATTGTTAGCGGTAAGGCTCAGACGGTGGACGGAGCTGCTGTAGTTACTGACAAACCGCACCTTAACGGGGCTTTACGACAGTTGCTCATATGTGCAAATCTGGTAATTACAGAGGTGGCGAGCTACTACTTGCCCCTTAGAGCAAGGCAGACTCTCAAGACAACAGCAAATGGCAGTATAACCTTTGCTCGTTTTAGGCATAGGCGAGTGGTCGACCTAATTAGGGTGACAAAAGGCGGTAGTAGTGTCAGGTACGAAAGACGCCCCGATAGGATAGTTTTGCCTAGAGGGACTTATGAGATAGAGTATACTTATTTGCCCCCGACTCTAAGGCTTGAAGACAGACAACCCTTCGCACACAAAATTGGTGCAAGGATTTTGGCACTTGGCACAGTCTGTGAATATTGTATCATCAATAGTATGCTGGACGAGGCAGTTATGTGGGACAAGCGATATAGAGATGCAGTAATTGCGGCGGCTATGCCAAAACGGGAAATACGGTTGCCAAGACGAAGATGGGGATAGGGATAATTAGGAATTAGGAATTGCGGTCTGGGGGGGGGGAGTTGGGTTATCAAGTCGTAGGGGCGGGCGTCCTCGACCGCCTAAATACTTCTATCCTTATTATTCTCTCGTCCTATTATCAAGAACCACCCCGTCACTTCGTGCCACCCCTCCGTAGAGGGGAATTTTGAGTGGTCAAATTATTACTAAGTCCGTTAAAAAATTCCCCTCAATGGACGCATTGTTCAAAAGGTATGGAATTGAACCCAAACTTATTTATAGTTAAGAGTAAGTTAATTGGGTGTCATTTCGACCGAAGCGGAGAAATCTCCTCAAAAGCTGTACAAAAACACGACCAATGAGGAGATTTCTCCGCTTCGGTCGAAATGACACCCTTATGACTTTCTTGCATAAACCTCACACAATACACACGCTTTGAATAATGCCCTCAATGGAGGGGTGGCACGAAGTGACGGGGTGGTTCTTGGTAGTTGTACTTATCGCAAAAGTGAGGACACGATTGCATAGCATAGACCGATTATGGTGCTGGCAACAACTAACTAACCACTATAACAGAAATGACAAAAATACGATTATCAGTTGACTTGCTTCCTAAGGGGGCATGGGGAAATAATTTAAGCAAAACACTGCCAAAAAAAGATTGGGACACTCTAAGGCAGGAATGTTACAAGAGAGCAAAATACAATTGTCAGATTTGTGGCAAAGAGACTATAGATTTGGACGCACATGAGGAGTGGGATTTTGATATTAGGACACAGACGCAAACTCTCAAAAATATCATTGCATTATGCTCGGCTTGTCACGGTGTCAAGCATATGAGACACTCACAGCTGATTGGCTACGGCGACAATGCCAAGAGACATTTTTTGAGGGTCAATAACTGTGACGAGATGACTTTTGTTAGGCATTATGCCGATGCTCAAGGATTGTTTGACGAGCACAATAAGGTCTTGAGATGGAAAATGAATGTGGAGTTAGACAAATTCGGTGGCAAAGGAATAAGGCTAAAGCAAAGAGAAATACCGCTAATAATAATCCCAAAAAAATCTGACATCAAATATCTGTCACGACCTAACAATCATAACGGAACACCAAGGGTTAGGTCGGTAGAGGTGGATAATTATCAGGAGGTAATTACTGTTGTTAGCGATGACGCAGATAAGATAGAGTGGATTTTGGACGGCAAAATTATCAAGACAAAATACTGCGTAGTCGGAAGATTTGTGACATCACTAAGCGTCGAGATCCTAAAGGGCAAAGAGTTATTTTTTTGCTTAATAGGCGACGGCGGAATGGCAATCTCTCAAAAATACACATTAGCAGAATTTGACAAAGCGTATCAAGAGGTGATATAATGGGATTTGGACTTAGTGGCGGAGTAATAAGGGTAACAGAAGAAAGTAAGTTGCCAAAACCTAAAGAGCCTGGTGTAGCTAATGCGAGATACGAGTATTACAAAAAAGGTGTTTTGGATAAAGTTAGGTATACAGATGCATCAGGCAAGCCAACATGGGATAAGCATTATACAGACCATGGTAATTCTAAGTTGCATCCTGAAGTGCCACATTATCAAAAGTGGTCAGATGGGAGGCTACAGACAAAAAAAACACCTGTCGAGCAGGTGCCTGAGTATATTAGGTAAATAACTGGAGGACAAAATGAGAATTCTTGAAAGAAATGTAAGCGCAAATTGCGAGTTATGTAAAAAATCAATTCTTGTGACTGAATTTGGTTCGGGGAAATGTCCATATTGTGATTGGGTGCAAAATAATACTAGTGAGACGGACGAGGATTTAGATGTTATACACTACCCTAATCCAGTGTCTTTTAATAGAGCTAAGGAGCTATTAGCACAAGGTAAGCCACTTGAGCCTAACCTTGAAGAGTTTGTTATAGGACTAGAAATCTACGCACATATGGAGTTTTTGTATGAGGGGCGTCGTTATGGCGTGTTGGGGGTAGAGCATGGGGTTGATTTTTATGAGTGGGATGTGCTGGAAGGATTTCAGGAATATGGTTCGCCAGAGGAGTTTTATCAAAAAGCAAACATAGGCGGTGTATTACTCAAAGACTTATGGCATAAAGTCAAAAAGGCAAACTTTATGGATGGGTAGTTAGGTGTGCCACATTATCAAAAGTGGGTGGATGGGGAATTGCAGACAAAAGCGTCAGAGTATTTAGGTAAATAAGCCTAGTAGATAAAAACATAGGAGAATAATTTTTTTATGCGACAACAGGATGATTTGATGTCACAGGATTTTTTGGTGCAAAAAAAATCTAACGACCACGAAAAAACTCTCAAAAAACAAAGAATAGTCCGCAACGAATTTGAGACCGTGGGCAAATATGATATTCCGCTTGTACGAAAACAGAGTATAGACCTAGACAAAATTGAGCCGTGGTGTTTTACAAAAACTAAGCTAGACGATACCGAAAATCAGCATAAGACAATACACTTTTTTACTTATGATTGGCTATACGAAACTGTGTACTCTAAGCCGGAAGTCGCATTAGAAAAACTTGACCAATATTATGCTCTGATGACCCCTGATTTTAGCTGTTATTTTGGGATGCCTAAGGCACTGCAAATCCATAGTATTTTTAGGAATCGTTGGTGTGGGGCTTTTTGGCAAAAACAAGGTTTTAGAGTAATTCCGACAATTGAGTGGAGTGACCCAAGTAGCTTTGAGTTTGCTTTTGACGGGGTAGAGCAGGGGGCGGTGGTTGCCGTGTCAACATATGGGCGAGAAGACTACGAGAGAGAGTTTTTGCTTGGATATGACAAGATGCTAGAAGTTATTAAGCCATCGGCGGTGATTTGCTACGGTGAGCCTTTTGCTAAGATGTCAGGCAATGTCAGAGCCTTTAGCCCCTTTAATCAAAAAGAGTTAATAGACCAGTTAGGACTAGACGAGTATATGAGACGATATAGCGAGGGCAAACTGTATCCGAGTTATTAGGGGATAATTAGGGATTAGGAATTTAGGAATGATTGTCGGGATATAGGTGTAGGGGCGGTCACCCTTGACCGCCCGAATAGGTAAAAATCCGATTGTTTTATGCCGATGTGCCACAGTTGTCGGGTTATGATATGTAGTTAGGTTGTCAAGGTGTAGGGGCGAATATTATGAGCCCGAACTTTCAAACTACAAAAAAAGCCGTACCCCGCTTGTGGAAAAACGGTTTACGGCTTATGTGTGCAAATTAAAAAATGGTACCAAAATATGTTTAGGCAAGTGCCGATAGGGGCGACAGTTACTCCGATTGGTACACAGGCGGTGACGGGCGGACATAACCTGCGTTTTGCGACAGGGGACAACAATCCGAATTTTGAGCTGATTTTGTGTCATAACAGAATCCCGCAAGCCCGCATCAACTTTAGGTCGCATACGCTTGGACTTGCTCCGGGGCAGCTTGTTTGTGCCGTGCCTAATGCGTTGGAGGTGTCGCTCGAAGGACAAATTTTTGAGAGGGTGTCAAGTCTGACCCGTGCAGGGGTGGGTGTACCTTTTGCGGCGAGTAGGTTTTCGTATAATCTTGATGAGGTTGATACGCTCAATATGCCTGTGAGGTTTGCGAGGGATTGCAGAGTGACGGCGGATTTTAGCGGTAGATACTTAGCTGTGATGTCGGATAAGGATTGTAAGGTTTTTGACTGTCTAGATACTTTTAGACCTATCGCTAGCCAAAATATCGAAGTCGATAGTGGTTCGGTTATGGGGATTGCTACGGACGGGACGGTTTTTGTGAGCGGGGGCGGTCGCATTACGGCATACAGGCTGACGGACGGCGGATATTTTGAGGCAGGGCAGATTGAGGCTAACGGGGTGCGCCGTATATTGGTGTCTTCGCTTAATCCTATAGTCGTGTGTGTGGAGGCAGAGGATAGCGTGAGTTTTTTTGGATATACGGCTAGTGGATTTTCGTCCTTGCTTACGATTAGCAGCCCTAATCGTACTTTTTTTAATCAGGCGGACGGCAATATTATCCAGTTTTTTACCCCTAACGGTGCAAGCGGAGAATTTGTCGGGGCGACACATCGAGTGCTGATGCCCGAATTTGCGAGTGTACTGACCAATCAAGAGCTTAATGTCGGCAGACTAGCTAAGGTTAGAGTTTCTAGAGGTGTATTATTAGCCGAAAGAACTGACGGAAGTCGATTTTTGGTGTCGGCTCGTGGGACAACCCCGATTCCGTTGCCGTCACTAGTGGGGGCAGTCGATGTAAGGATTTTTGGACAGTATCTGCTGGTAGAATACAGCGACCGATACGAAATCTTTGTGATAAGCATAGCGACTAACAGATGCGTGAGGGTACAGACACTGGACAAGGGTTCGGGAGTGCGAGGGGTAGTACAAAACGGTCAATGGGTTGTCGTGTTATATGCGGACGGTTCTACAAGACTGTTTGCATCCCGCTTCGACAGTCTGGCTCTTATAGGCAGTTTTGGTGTAGGGCAAGTTTTTATCGCCAATGCCTTCGCCAGACAAAATTTCAGAAATAATGAAAATGTGGAAATAAAGTTAGTGATTAGTGGATAGTGGCTAGTTATTGACGAGTGTTATAGCTAGTGATAGCCCATTGGGACACTAAGTCTATAACTAACCACTAATCACTAACCACTATCCACTAATCAAAAAGGAGCAATACAATGTGGGAAGAAATAATGCAAATCGTCATCTCCAGCGGTATTTGGGCAATACTTTTTTGCTCACTGCTGGCTTATCAGCTCAAAGACGGACAAAAAAGAGAGCTGCAATATCAGGAGACAATAGAGCGCCTAAGCAAAGGTCTTGAGGAGCTTACCCGTGCGTGGGACGGCATTAAGCGGGGCATAGAGGAGATTAACCGAGATATCGAAATGCTCAAAAATCAAAGGGTAATAGGGAGTAGGGGTTAGGGAGTAGGGAATAGGTCGTAGGGGCGGGCGTCCCCGACCGCCCGAATAACAATTATCCGTTTTTTCCAAAACAAGGGAGTAAAATACACAATGACATTCAGACGCAATTCGATAATACTCGGCACAGGACGGGTAAGCAGTGCAGTCGCGGACGGAGAGGGCAATATAAGTTTTTTTGTGAACGAGGGCGGCGGAATTGAGGAGCGGCAACTTGATACGGACAAAAACCATATAAGGAGTAATGCCCCTATCGTATCCTATGCGGACGATGTCGCACGAGTAAACGGCGGACTGCTTGAGGTGAGAGGCGGACGGGTAGTGTTTAGAGAGGTGTAGGGATAGGGTGAAAAATTAAAGTCGAAAATAAGAATTGCAGTCGATGTATCAAGTCGTAGGGGCGGATGCCCTCAGCCGCCTAACAACAATTATCATTATTAAAAAATTACGGATAGAAATATTCGGGCGGCTGAGGGCATCCGCCCCTACGACTTGGTGCACAATTACAATACTTGCCTCTAGTTTTAGGAATAACAATTATGCCACAAAAACTTATACAAGCAAGGATTATCCGTCACGCAATAATCAGACAAGCACTTAGTGCAAGCAAGGAGAAAATATGTCAAACACAAACGAGAGAGAATTTGAACGCAAACAAAAATCAACCAAGACCGATGGCCAAATCAGAGAGTTAGCGGGCGCAAATCTAAGCGAGTGGGAGCAGGCTAACCGCAGGCAAATCGACAACGCAAGAGAGGAGGCGGAGCGGTTACTTAGTAGCAACCGTGAGGCGGAGCAAAGGCGGGGCGAGGAGCAGTTGCGGGAGATTGAGTCGGCTTTTGCACAGGCGCAACAGCGTGCCGACAATGATGCATTGAGAAGAGGACTTGCCAGAAGCAGTATTGCTGTTAATCGCACGGCGGATATTCAGACAGCGTCAGCAGAGGCAGAGAGTAATGCTAGGGGTGAAAATTCGGTGAGGCTTGCTGATATTGATGCACAACTAGCAAGGCTGGACAGCCAAAGAGAGCAAGCCCTTAATGATTTTAACATAGCGCACGCCGCAAGGATTACGCAAGAAATCAACCGCCTGACAGGGGAGCGAACCGCCCAAAACGATGCGGCGATACAATTTAATAACAATGTACTTAATCAAGAAATGCAAAGAGAACTTAATGCCGTCCAACTAGCACAGCGCACCGATGACCTCAACGCCTCAAGAGCCTCCGCCGAAAGAGCAAGACATCAAGAAGCACTTTTTACAAGCACCTTTAGGGAACTAGAAGCAATGAGCGCAAGAGACGCCCGCAACGAAATCCGCAACAATGTACTGCTAAGAGAGCAGTTGACACCATCACAATTTTTTAGACTGTACGATAGATTCGGGCGATGATATGTAACACAATTCCTAATCTCATAATATAATGTATTACACCAAAATTAGGAGATACATAATATTATGGGATTAGGATATTTAACCGTTACGGCGCATATGGGAGACCACGCCTTGCCGATTGTTGATGCACTTGTTACTGTCAAGGACAAACAAGGCAATGTGCTTTTTGAGGTGCATACGGATGCTAACGGCAATACGGGGACTTTTAGCCTGCCGTGTCCCGACAAATATCTGTCGCTTGATTCGGGGTATTCGCAACCCGCATATGCTGTGTATGATGTGGAGATAAGCAAGGACGGTTATCAGCCGATGGTTGTGCATGATGTGCAGGTTATGGACACGGTTGAGGGTGTTCAGCCTTTTGATATGGTTCCTGTGCCCGAAGGGGAAGCACCTGCCTATGACCATATTTATATTCCGACACTTTCTGTTCTTACTGATGAGCAATCGGCACAAGTCGGATATATGGGTGTTACCCGTAACAGCCGTTTTACATTGCAACCAGAAGTTATTATACCGGACTATATTAGAGTCAAATTAGGCCGTCCGACTTCTCCCGCCCGCACCGCCCGTGTGAGCTTTGCCGATTACATAAAAAATGTCGCCTCGTCCGAAATCTACCCCACATGGCCGGTTGCTTCTCTTATCGCTAATATCCATTCGATTGTCACCTTTACGCTCAACCGTGTATACAGCGAATGGTATCCGTCACGAGGATTTAGTTTTGATATAACCAACACGACACAATACGACCAAGCTTTTGTCTACGGGCGGACGATTTTTAGAAACATAAGCGACTTGGTTGACCAGTATTTTAATGTGTACGCAAGACGCTTCGGTTTCCGCAATCCGTACTTTACATCATATTGCAACGGAACAACCGCACGGTGCGGCGGTCTGTCGCAATGGGGAACGGTAACGCTTGCCAATAGAGGTTTTTCTCCGCTTCAAATCCTGCATTATTTTTATCCTCGTGATTTGGAACTTATTAGTTCTCATAATATCGGACCTATTACTGATTCTTTTTCGGGAGTCAACTTGAGAGAGGGCAGTACGGGTGACTCGGTAAGACGCCTGCAATTTATGCTTAACCGTATCCGCCAAAACTTTCCGCTAATACCTGAGATAGCTAATGCGGACGGAGTATTCGGGGCTGACACGGCGATGGCAGTAAGAGCTTTTCAGCGGAGCTTTAACTTGACGCAAGACGGCGTTGTCGGTAGGCAGACATGGAATAACATTACGAGGATTTATACGGCGGTTATCAGGCTGTCGGAGTTGGAGGGCGAAGGTGAGCGAATAACTGTGGGGCAGAGTCCGCCTGATGTGGTTTTGCGTAAAGGTAGCAGCGGTAACTATGTTAGAGAACTTCAGTTTATACTTAATATGGTTTCGGCGTATTATCCGAGTGTGCCGAGCGTAACAATAGACGGGCGTTTTGGGACAGGGACAGAGAATGCTGTGAAGGAGTTTCAAAGAACTTTTGGATTGACAGCTGACGGAGTGGTCGGACCTGTTACATGGAATAAGCTGTATTCTGTCTATAGGAGCCTTGCCAGTGCGGGGGGCGGAGGAACAGTGCCGCCACAGATACAACCCCCGATAATACTCCCGCCACCGCCAGAATTGCCGACACCTCCGCCACCGCCGACTATGCCGATTAGTCCTCCGTATCCCAATGTGCTTACAAGGCAAGGCGACCGAGGCGACAATGTGCGGACGATACAAACTCTAATCAATCGTGTAGCCGACAGAGTGGCAGAGATACCCAGACTTAATGTAGACGGGATATTCGGACCGCTCACAGATACCGCCGCAAGAGCTTTTCAGACAGTTTTTGGACTAACAGCAGACGGCATAGTAGGACCGCTCACATGGGACGCACTTATTAGAGAGGCAAATATATCAGAATAAATGTAGTAGGGGGAGCGGGCAGATGTTGTCCGCTTCCTTTTTTTTGTAGTAGATAAGGATAATTGCCATTCGGGCGGTCGGGGACGCCCGCCCCTACGACTATTGTCTATTACAGGATGATGGATAAAACAACGACAAAAGATGTAGGGGCGGGCATAGACCGCCCGAATAAGTATCAACTTTTTTAACATCTATAAGTAAAATCATAAAAATTACACGCAAAGGCTTATAGCTAATTGACACAAGTATCTGGGAGTGATATACTTGACTTATTACAACAAGTAAGTCAATTTTGCATATGAAAATCAGTCAATTATACAAACAGAACAGAACGGTAATTTCTTTTGAGGTTTTTCCGCCTAAGAAAGATGATGACATTAGGACGCTTTATGATGCGCTTAGTGGGCTTAGTGTATTTGAGCCTGATTTTATATCGGTTACTTTTGGTGCGGGTGGCGGTCGTAAGGGGACATCTGCTACGGCAGAGATTGTCAGGCACATCAAGGACAAGCACGGTATAGAGGCACTTGCTCACATAACTTGCTCGGGGATGAAGCATAGCGATGTCGCACCGATAGTCAAGGATTTTAGGCAAAAAGGTATCTCTAATCTTCTTGCGCTTAGGGGTGACGAGATTGCGGACGGCGGTTTTGTATATGCTAAGGACTTTATTGCCGAGTTAAAAAACCACGATTTTTGTATAGGGGCGGCGGCGTATCCCGAGGGGCATATTACTTGCTCTGACCTAAATAAGGACATTAGTCATCTTAAACAAAAACAAGATGCAGGTGCGGACTTTTTTATTACGCAACTGTTTTTTGACAATGATTGTTTTTATCGTTTTTTGGATAAGGCACGGGCGGTCGGTGTCAGCAAGCCGATTTCGGCAGGCATAATGCCTATGCTTAGTAAGGCACAAATTCAACGGATGATATTTATGTGCGGAGCGTCCTTGCCTGCACCTATTATCAAAATCATCGGCAAGTACGGCGACGAGGGCGAGAGCCTAGTCAAGGCAGGGATGGAATACGCCTATAACCAAATGCAAGACCTATGCGACAATGGCGTGGACGGCATTCATATGTATATTATGAACAAGCCTTCTATAGCCGAATATTGCCTAAGCCGTCTAAAGGTCAAAAGGGTATGATTAGAGACAAGGCAACCCCAAGATTTGCGTACAAAGAGTATGCTATGAGTATAGACGGCGACAAGGTGGTCATAGACGGCAGGACGACCTTTGTTAGTGCTGACCTTAGTCGGCATCTTAAGGGGTGTAGGCAATGTGTCATACTAGCAGCAACACTAGGACATACCGTAGACCGTATTTTGAAAAAGCTACAATACACCGATATGGCTAAGGCACTAGAGACGGATATACAAGCTAACTTACTCATAGAAGAAATATGCGACAACCTACAAGAGCAAATCGCTAAGCAAGCCTTAGACAAGGGTCACCAAATAACAAATCGCTACGGTGTAGGGTACGGTGACTTCTTGCTAGAGAATCAAAGTACACTACTAAGACTAAGCGGTATCAAAGGAATAACGGTAACGGATAGCAATTTGTTGTTGCCGCAAAAATCAGTAACAGCTATAGTAGGGGTTAGGGAATAGGGAGTAGGGAATAGTTGGGAGTAAAGGTCATCACATTACTACTCCCTAATCCCTATTCCTAAGCAAGGTGATAACATTGAAAAACGACATTAAAACACAACTAGGTCAAGCTCTCACAATTTTTGACGGAGCTATGGGGACAATGCTCCAAGAGGTCTGTCAGAAGGGCGAGCAACCGGACCTTCTTAATATTACGCATCCTGAGCTTATAACTAAGGTTCACACTCAATATGTAGAGGCAGGCAGTCATATCATTACGGCTAATACCTTTGGGGCTAATGCACTCAAGCTAAAAGGCTCTAGTTATAGCGTAGACGAGATTATCGGGTCGGCGATTAGTAATGCCCGCAAAGCTAATGCCCCTTTTGTCGCTCTTGATATAGGACCGTTAGGACAGCTTGTAGAGCCGTTGGGCACACTTGCTTTTGAGAGTGCTGTTGAGCTTTTTGCCGAGCAAGTCAGAGCAGGGGACAAGTACGGTGCTGATGTGGTCTTGATAGAAACCATGTCAGACCTATTAGAGATTAAGTCTGCCATAATTGCCGTCAAAGAAAATAGCAATTTACCCATTATCGTGTCGCTAACCTTTGAAGAGAATAACCGCACCTTTATGGGGGTGGATGCACTTACTGCGGTGACTTTTCTCAATGCTATCGGGGTAGACGCTATCGGCATCAACTGCTCCCGAAATCCATTTGATATTGCCCCTATCGTTGATACCTTTATGCGTTATAGCCGTATGCCTGTTATGGTAATGCCTAATGCGGGCTTGCCCTTGCCTACAGGTAAGTATAGCGTCAGTCCTAAGGATTTGGGGCGGGCACTTGTCGGCTATTACAAAAAAGGTGCAAGGATTTTTGGCGGTTGCTGTGGTACAAGACCCGAATACATCGCCGAACTCAAAAAACTCCTAAACGGCAAAAAGCCACTCAAAAAGAAACCCCTAGAAGTAACAGCGATAACATCAGGGACACGCACAGAGATTTTTGATGACAAGATAACTATCATCGGCGAAAGAATCAACCCGACAGGCAAGCCTAAGCTAAAGGATGCTATCAAAAATAATGATATGGGTTTTGTGGTAGGTGAGGCGATAGCACAGCAAGAAAACGGTGCAACTGTGCTGGATGTCAATTGCGGATTACCTGATATTGACGAGCCGAGTACCTTAGCAAGTATGGTCAAAGAGCTTCAGAGCGTGATAAGTCTACCGTTGCAAATCGATAGCGCTAACCCTATGGCAATTGAGAAGGCTGTGAGAGTGTATAACGGTAAGCCCCTTATCAACTCCGTCACGGGCGAGCAGTCGAGTATGGATAGGATTTTCCCTATAGTTAAGAAGTACGGGGCGGCGGTTATCGGTTTGACTTTAGACCAAAACGGGATTCCCAAAAAGGCAGCTGAGCGATTGCAAATTGCAAAGAGGATTGTCCAAACCGCCCAAAGTTACGGCATCCCAAAAAAAGACATTTTTATTGATTGCTTAGTGCTTACAGCATCTGCACAGCAAGAGCAGGTTTTTGAAACGGTCAAAGCAATACAGTTAGTCAAGCAAAAGTTAGGAGTCAAGACGGTTTTGGGAGTTAGCAATGTTTCGTTTGGGCTACCTAACCGTGCGTATCTCAACAGTATATTTTTGACTAGTGCTATGACAGCAGGATTGGACGCAGGTATAGTCAACCCTATGAGCGATGAGATTATGTCGGCGGTCAAGGCTTTTAGGGTGCTTAACGGCTATGACAAAGGGGCAGAAGTGTATATAGAGGCTTTTAGGCAAACCATAGAGCCGAGTGTAGCCCAAGCAGCTCAAAGCTCAGACCTAATAGAGCTGATTGCGACAGGGCAAAAGAAAGCAGCGGTGAGTGTCGTGACGGGACTGTTGGGCAGTCTTAAACCACTAGAGATTATTAACAAATACCTTGTCAAGGCACTTGATATAGCAGGCAGGGATTACGAGTCAGGCAAGATTTTTTTGCCTAGACTTATTAAGGTTGCCGAGACAGCTAAGGCTTGCTTTGAGATTGTCAAACAAGACATAAAGTTAGATGACCAAACTCTAGTTAAGGGCAAAATTATTTTGGCTACAGTCAAGGGCGATATTCATGACATAGGCAAAAACATTGTCAAGGTACTCTTGCAAAGTTACGGCTATAGCGTAATTGACCTAGGCAAAGATGTAGACGGTGAGCTTGTCGCCGGTGAAGTAGTAAGGCACAATGTCAAGCTAGTAGGACTATCCGCACTTATGACAACCACCATCCCCGCTATGAAAGACACCATAGAAAAGATTAGAAAAGTCAGCCCCACTTGCAAAATAATGGTTGGCGGAGCAGTCCTAAATCAAGAGTACGCAAAGTATGTAGGTGCAGACCATTACGCACAAGACGCAATGGCAGGGATAAAAATAGCAGAATTAGAAAGCAAAGGGTAGTGAGTAGTGGCTAGTTGCGGACTTAGTATTCGGGACACCGAAGACGGGCGTTCCGAATAACAATTATCCGTTAAAAAATTCCCCTCAACGGAGGGGTGGCACGCTTGCGTGACGGGGTGGTTTGGTAGTAGGGCGAGGGAATAATAAGGATAATTATTATTTGGACTCATAGTCGAAGACCAAGCGAAGCGTCTATTCGCCCCTACGATTGGGAAAACAACTGTAGTCTAAATTCCAAATGTAGGGGACGCCGCCTTCGGCGTCCCGAATACTCTTATCCTTTTTCTATCTATTTTCTTCTTATTATATCAAAAAAACATTCAAACTTATTTTGAAGTTTTGAGATGAAGATAATTGACAATAATTATCTTTTGAGTGTATACTGTGACTATAGTAAGAAAATCCGCATAAATAAGTAATACATAGGAAAGTGTATTACATATGACGGCAAGAAAGAAAAGCAAATTTTTAGGTTTTGGGGTCAAGGAGATTGGGCTAATTTTTGTCGGTTCGTCGCTTATGGCTTTAGCTATTACTTGGTTTAGTGCCAGTATAGATATGGTTGTCGGGGGTGCGGCGGGACTGGCTATTATTATAAGGCATTTTAGCAGACTTGCTTTACCTTTCGAAATCCCTGTTTTTGCATCATTTGTGATACTCAATATTCCGCTTTTTATTATCGGAGCGGCACAGCGAGGCTTTGGGTTTGTCAAAAAAACAGGACTTGCCGTTATTGTGGTGACAGGTGTGCAGGCGATATTAGAGCAGTTTGCGGTGCCATTTGACCTTAGAGATGACTTGCTTATCAACGCACTGATATTTGGGGTGCTTAGCGGTGCGGGGGTAGGATTGGTTTTTGGAGTGCAGGCGACTACGGGCGGCTCGGATATGCTTGCGGCGATTATCAAGCACAAATTCCCGAGGACATCAACCGCAAAAACTTTGCTGATAATAGATGCTGTGATAATTCTTGCAGGTATGATTGTTTTTGGATTTAGACTCAGCATATACGCTATAATCGCCGCCTTTGTGGCAAGCAGGGTAATCACATATATTTTAGAGGGGTTAAGGTTTAGTAAGGCGGCTTTTGTGATTAGTGCCAAGCATGAGGAGATAGCGGCGTTGATTAGTCAAAAAATGGGGCGGGGCAGTACGGCGTGGGCATCGCAAGGAATGTATACGGGCAATAAGGTGGATATGCTTTTTGTGGTGATTGGGAGTAAAGAGGCGGCGGATTTGAGGAGTATAGTGTACGAGACCGACCCGAGTGCTTTTGTGGCAATTGCTGATGTGCGAGAGGTATTGGGTGAAGGGTTTGTCACTTATGACAGTCAGCAACTATAGTTGCTGACTGTCATAAGTGACAATTGTATTTGCCCTATGGGCAAGTGGAATTTATTAAAAAATAAAAAAGGGAGATATATACAATGACAAAAAAACTAAAAGGCTCTAAGACGGAGCAAAACCTGATGAATGCTTTTGCGGGCGAGAGCATGGCACGCAATAAGTATACTTATTACGCCTCTAAGGCAAAGAGCGACGGCTATGTCCAAATCTCGCAAATTTTTGAAGAGACGGCGGCTAACGAAAAAGAACACGCCAAGCTATGGTTTAAGCTCTTGCATGACGGAGTACCCGATACGCTTACCAATCTTGAGGATGCGGCTAACGGCGAGAATTTTGAATGGACCGATATGTACAAGAATTACGCTAAGGTGGCAAGGGAAGAGGGCTTTGAGGATATTGCGAGAGAGTTTGAGCTAACCGCAAGCGTAGAAAAAAACCACGAGGAGCGTTACCGCACCTTGCACCAAAATATCAAAGACGGCAGAGTCTTCGCCCGCGAAAAAGCCGTAACATGGGAATGCCTCAACTGCGGCTACGAATATACCCAAAAAGACGCCCTCAAAACCTGTCCCCTCTGCAATCACCCTCAATCTTTCATGGCAGTCAAGTGCGACACTTGGAAATAGTGCCAATAGTATACGCTGCTTGCAATAACAAAACATCAATTAAGTGTTAAGTTAGCTAGGTATCATTTCGACCGAAGCGGAGAAATCTCCCTCAAAGACTGTGTTAAAATATAGCAAATCAGGAGATTTCTCCGCTTCGGTCGAAATGATACCTAGCTTACCGACATTTTAGGGGATATGCAAGTATTGCGATTTATTTTGCACACAAGGGACTATTCGCTTGACAACACTATTTTTAAGTAGTATAATGACAAAGCTATAGTCAGCCGTGTGCAAATATCGCGGGGTGGAGCAATGGCAGCTCGTCGGGCTCCTCAGCCGAGTGGGCAATATTGACTCCATACCTAATACTAAACGCTACAAAAGAAGTAGCTCTAAAGTGCCCACGACCGCCGAGCCCCACTATACTAGTAAAAACAACTTAAGCCAATACCCATATATCGCGGGGTGGAGCAATGGCAGCTCGTCGGGCTCATAACCCGAAGGTTGTAGGTTCGAGTCCTGCCCCCGCAACCAAAGAAGTACGCCCAAGAGGTGTTAAACAACAAAAAACACAACATATGTTGTGTTTTTTGTTGTTTAACACCTTCGAGCATTATGTCCCACAAACAAATTAGTTTGTTTCAATTAACAAAAGCACTCTCAATCATTTTGAGAGTGCTTTTCTGCGATATAAGCCATCAAGTTAATTATCAAAAAAGTTATTAAAAAATCCTTGCATTGAAAAACTATTTAAGGAATTAGGTTGTTGGATATTTTGAATTTCATTATTAAGCGCTATACACTTGCGTTCAAATTTATTCATTAATACAAATGGCGGAATAGCAAAAATCATCAAAATGACCCCTAAAGGAACAGTTATTCTCCAATCGAGTAAAATTGATAGAAATAGAGTGACCATTCCTCCTGCACCGAAAATCAAACAAAGAGCAATCATTAGAATCATAAGCTTCTTAGATTTTTTCTTTTGCAATAATTTTTCATTAACCATTGATATGGTTTTTTCTTGTTGCCCTTTTCTATGTGCTTCGCTTAATTTTATAAACTCATTACAAAGATTTTCAATAAGTAATTTTTCATCGTCGTTAGCAACGGCAAGAGCATTATTGTAATATTCTAGATGTTCCGTATCGTCCAAGTCCGTGAAACTTTCTGTATAACTTCGTACTAGACCAAGCCAACACTTGTAATTATCAGGGTCTAATTCGGCAGCGTCCTCAAATGCGTCAATAGCTCTTTCCCAATCTTTAAGTTTAATAAATGTTTCGCCTCGAGTAAGATTTTTGTGTACTTTGTCTTTTTCATTGTCCTTTGTTATATTTACAACTTTTTGTGTGACAAAAGTTGTTCCGCAAAAACGACAAGTTCCTGTTTTTTTACAATCATCAATTTCAATTTTGGCTGCACACTCGGTGCATTTTGCAGCAACTAAAGCCATTAGACAAATACTCCTTATATAACAGTATAACATAGTTTAAGAATATTTGTCAAGGTTGTGGTGGCGGAATAGAGAATTTTAGGAATCTTGTCAATATTGTGCAAAATATCGACTTGTCAGGTTAAAATGCTTGACAAAGGTCTTTTGTTTGTGGTATAGTGGAGGGGTGAAAACGATTGAGGCGGCGATATTGCTTGATTATTACGGTCCGCTACTTACTGATAAGCAGAGGCGGATAATGGAATTGTTTTGCAATTTTGATTTGACGCCGAGTGAGATTGGGGAAGAACTTGGAATGACGAGACAGGCGGCACACGAGGTTTTTGTTAAGTGTTGTGCGGTGCTTGAGGAGTATGAGAAGAAACTAGGATTTATAGAAAAAATAAGTAGGTTAAGTAAAAGGTAAGAAGTAAAAAGTGTTGTCGGGGAGTTAATATATATATAAGTCTGCACTTTTTACTCTTTACCTATTACTTTTATTTTCGGGGGTCTAATGGCTTTATTTAGTAGTTTGTCAGAAAGACTGGGGCATGTCTTTAGCAAGATAACACAGCGGGGTAAGCTGAGTGAGCTGGAGATAAAGAGTGCCATGCGTGAGATTCGTGTCGCCTTGTTAGAGGCAGATGTTAATTTTGGTGTTGTTAAAGATTTTGTTAATAAAGTTAGCGAGCAAGCGGTCGGGGAAAAGATTATCAACAGCTTGACACCCGGTCAACAGGTTGTCAAGATAGTCAACGACGAGCTTGTCGCACTTATGGGGACGGCTCATACCAAACTTGCTGTAGCATCTAAGCCGCCCACTGTCATAATGATGTGCGGGTTGCAGGGTGCGGGTAAGACGACAATGTGCGGTAAGCTTGCGAGATTGCTTAGTAAGGACGGCAAAAAACCTCTCTTAGTAGCGTGCGACATCTACAGACCTGCGGCGATTAAGCAGTTGCAAGTTGTGGGCAAAAATGTCAATATCCCTGTATTTGAGATGGGCATAGCTAAGCCCAAAAAGATTGTTGCCGAGGGGCTAAAGCACGCAGAGAAAAACGGTTTTGATACGGTTATTATAGATACGGCGGGACGGCTACACATCAATGAGGAATTGATGTCCGAGCTTATCGAGGTCAAAAAAGAAACCAATCCGACCGAGATTTTGCTTGTTGTAGACAGTATGACGGGGCAGGACGCTGTTACTGCGGCATCGAGCTTTGATGCTAAACTTGATTTGTCGGGTGTAATACTGACTAAGCTTGACGGTGATACGAGGGGCGGTGCGGCATTATCTATAAGGGCGGTGACGGGTAAGCCGATTAAGTATTGCGGAACAGGCGAAAAGCCGACTGACATAGAGGCTTTCTATCCGGACCGTATGGCATCTAGGATACTCGGTATGGGCGATGTCTTGACGCTTATTGATAAAGCCGAGGCGGCAATGTCCGAAGCCGATATGAAGAAGATGGAGAAGAAGCTCCGTGAGAATAGCTTTACTCTTGAGGACTTCTTGGTTCAGTTTGAAAGTATCGGCAAAATGGGTAATATTGAGGAACTTTTGAGTATGATGCCCGGTATGGGTAAGCAAAAGATTTCGGCTAAGGATATTGATGAGGAGCGTATGCAGAGGTTTAAGGCGATTATCCAAAGTATGACCCCGATGGAAAGAGAAAAGCCCGAGATTATCAAGGCATCAAGACGCAAAAGGATAGCGGCGGGTAGCGGTACGACAATACAAGATATCAACCAACTGCTTAAGCAATTTGAGCAAGCCAAACAACTTATGAAGAGTATGGGCGGCGGTGCAATGGCGGGAATGGGAAAAAAGAAACTGGTAAGCAAGAAGTTGATGAAGAAGAGCAAAAAAAGAAGGTAAGAATATAATGCAAAAGACGCTTTGCTTGGTCTAGACGCATAACGCATTAATGCAAAATGTCGGATAAGGAAGTAATCTAGTTGCATTATCAATTAAAATACTAAGTCAATCATTATGCGTTATGCGATTTGCATTATGCATTAAAAACATAAAGCACAAACACAAGGAGTTTAACAAAAACAAAATGGCAGTCAAAATCAGACTAACCCGTATGGGTGACAAAAAAAGACCTTTTTATAGGGTTGTGGTAGCGGATTCAAGAAGTCCGAGAGACGGTAAGTTTATTGAGGTGTTGGGAACTTATGACCCGCTCAAAAATCCCGCCGAAATCAAAATTGATACCGAAAAAACAAAAAAATGGTTGGCTAACGGTGCGCAACCTACCGATACGGCTAAGTCTATACTTATAACAGCCGGAGCTATTCCTGCACCTAAAAAGAGACCTCCGGCAAAAACTTACAAAAAAGCTGAAGAGCCGGTAGTAGAGGCAAAGCCGGAAGTTAAACCGGAGCCTAAGGTAGAAGCACCTCCTGTAGTAGAGGAAAAGGTCGAAGCTCCGGTAGAAGTAGTAGCCGAGCCTGTTGCCGAGCCTGTAGCCGAAGAAGCCCCAGCAGAAGAAGTAGTGGCAGAAGCTGTAGCAGAAACCCCTGCAGAAGAAGCAAAAGCAGAAGAGCCAACAACAGAAGCAACCGAAGTTGCAGAAGAAAAGACAGAGAGTTAAAAGCAATCTGAGTATAAAATGTCATTGCGAGGAGCGAAAGCGACGAAGCAATCCCATGTAAAGTGTTCTATTCGTGGGATTGCTTCGTCGCTTTCGCTCCTCGCAATGACTACAATGTTTTGCGGAGGATTTCTGCCTCTCGCAAAGACATCATAGGAGTATAACGCCATGGAACAAATGGTTGAATTAGTCAAATATTTGGCTCAAAATTTGGTAGACAAACCTGAAGGAGTTAAAGTTACTCTTGACGGGGACAAAATAAGCCTAACGGTTGACCCTAGCGATATGGGTAAGGTTATCGGCAAGCAAGGCCGTATAGCTAAGGCTATCAGAAGCATTGTGCGTTCTGCCGCAATTAAGGCTAATGTCAGAGTAACGCTTGATATTGTAGACGCAGAGTAATGGTTGCAATCGGTAAAATTGTCAAAGCGCAAGGAATAAGAGGCGAAGTTAAAGTTATGTCTCTTACCCGAGATGTCACTCATTTTGCCGTGCTTAAAAATGTCTATATAGACGGTGTTTTGTATGACATCAAAGCGGTCAGAATTAGCGGTGATTTTGCGTATTTGCTATTAGACGGGATTAGTGACCGCAATACTGCCGAAAGTCTTAGGAACAAACAAATCAGTATAGAGCGTGACAAAGTTAAACCTTTGGACACGGACGAATATTATATTTCGGACCTTATTGGTTGCCGTGTGGTGACTACTGACGGGTTAGAAATCGGGACACTTGCCGAGGTTATTGAGACGGGTACGGCAGATGTTTTTGTGGTCAAAAGCACAGACGGTAAGGATGTGCTTTTTCCGCATTTGACGAGAGTTGTTGTCGGAGTTGACCTAGGGAGTAGAGTTGTAACGGTTGATAAGACGGAACTGGATAAGGTGATTGTTATCAATTAGGAATTATTGCTAAAATTATTAGTTTAATAAGTCAGCAATTCCTAATTAAAATTTCTATGAAATTTTCCATACTTACATTACATCCCGCAATGTTTGCCCCCCTAGAGACCAGTATTATAGGGCGGGCACGCAAGGCGGGGCATATAAATATCGAGATAGTCGATATCAGGGATTTTTCTAAGGATAGGCACAAGAAGTGTGACGACTATCCTTTTGGCGGCGGGGCAGGAATGGTGATGACCGTTCAGCCGATTTATGATGCTATCCAAAGTGTTGACCCTAAGCACAAAGCCTTGCGGATTTATATGTCGCCTAAAGGGGCAAAACTTACTCACGCTATGGCAGGTGAACTTGCGGCAAAGTATGAGCATATTGTTATTCTTTGCGGACATTATGAGGGAGTGGACCAAAGGGCGATTGACCTATGCATAGATAGAGAAGTCAGTATCGGCGATTATGTTGTGACAGGTGGCGAATTGCCTGCAATGGTTCTTGTGGATTCTACGGTGAGATTTGTTAAGGGCGTAATAGACGAGGAGAGCATAAAAACAGAAACCTTTGTTGACGGACTGCTAGAATATCCTCAATACACCCGTCCGCAAGATTTTATGGGATACACCGTCCCCGAAGTGCTTGTCTCGGGCGACCACGCCAAAGTAGACAAGTGGCGTAGGGAACAAAGTAAAAAAATATAACAGTCCATATTATAATGGACTTTACATAAAAAATCTATTTAACTGCCAAAAAACAGGGGCAAAATATACTTTGCGGCTTTATCTAATGCGTGCAAATATGCTTATGAATATACTCATAAAGCAAGCATTATTCGGCATATATTTCATAGAATATAGCTATGGATATTACATCAAGTCAAATATTTTTGGCTAATATTCATAAAATATAATAATGAATATTCCTTTTGGAGAAAGACTCAAAGAATTGCGTCAAGAGCGAAATTTGAGCACTACAGAACTTGGAGAAATTATTGGGGTAACTAACGGCACTGTTAGTCGTTGGGAAAATAATAAGACAGAAATAATATCTCAACATATAATCACTTTGGCAAAATTTTTTGAAGTGACAACCGATTATTTATTAGGACTTACGGATTATTAAAAAATCTAAGTAGTGAGAAATAGCGGTAAAAATGTTGACAAAAAGTCTGTTATATGTTATAATATTAAGTATCAGTGCGTGTATTCGGAAGTAATTATAACGATGAGAATATTTAATCTGATTACAAAAAGACCCTCAATAGTGCTGTTGGAAGTTATTAATGACCGATGTTGCTATAAACCCAATGTTAAACAATATGGTATAGTTTTTTAGTGGCTTTTTGTCGGCTTTTTATCCGGTAAGAAGTTTTTTTATATATGTAAAAACAAGTCTAATAAATTGTTGGCAAAAAACACATCTTTAGTACCGAATTTATCAGATGCCTGAGAAGGTAGGAAAATCATAGATATAAAAGATTTGAATGTAAAAGAATGGCTTAATCAAACAAGACACTTTAATAAGCAGATTGAGCTAATCAAAATAAGGCAATCAAATTATTACGAACATAGGGATTTATTGATGGAAGTATCGTGTGAGTTTACAGACGGTATTAATTTGTGCATGAATACAATAGAGTCGCGCATAAATAGTCTTTTTAATGTAAGGGGGCAAATAGAACAAATGATGGCTCAAGTAACAGATATTAATAAAAGAATAGCACTTGAAAGTTATTTTTTGAATGATAAATCAATTGCCGAAATAGCACAAGAAGAATATTATTCAAAGCGACATGTTGAAAGGCTTTTGGAAGACGGAATAAAAGAAATTGAAATGATGCTAACGGAAATGAAGATTCCTGATATTTAGGTTGCGGGAAAAGTCTATAATATTTTTGGTAGTGCTAAATACCGGTGAAACTTCATTAAGTGTAAGTATATAGAAATGGTGACAGCAAATAGTAGGGGCGAATAGACGCTTCGCTTGGTCTTCGACTATGAGCCCGAATACTTAAACATTATATTAGATACGGATT
>WQVM01000010.1 GCA_009783985.1 Bacillota bacterium
ATTCTGAGATAGTATACAAGATTAGAACCAATAGAGAGTGCGGCTATAATTACCGCAATCAAATTAGCAAAGACCACATGGTTAATTATATTAAAAACACGGTTGAGTACAAAACTAACTCTCATTAGGTTAGTACCCTTTAGGATATTACCTAATATGAGTCCGAGTAGAGTAACCATTATCAAGAGTTCTAGCCACCATGCTGTCCGTCCGCCGATTACTGCAACACGCTCTCTTAGTACAGGGACAGTCAAGAATAGTATTGTAGCTGTAATCGTTGATATAGCAAATACTCCTGCAAAGAAATACGGCAACCAATTAGCCACATGCTTACCTTTGCTCTTGCGCCAATCAAGATAAGCAAAAACAAAGTTTCTTATTGCGGCAAGTCCAAAAAGCACACCAAGCGACCAGTTGCCCAAAAGCGAAGCCGAAACAACAAGTGCGGTCGATGCAATGCCTATTAGCGTCATCATTCGCACTTTGTTTTTGATTTGCCAGCCCCAAACAAAGGTAATAAGTGCTATAAGCGCAAATACTTGACTAACCCACCAAACAGGGTTGTTCAGTTGGTTAATTAAATTCTGTATCATAAAGTAAACTCCTAAGAAAAACAATGTTGTTCATTGTTCATCGTCTATTATAGTATATAATTAGTTGTGCGGTCAAGCGTATTTACTTTGTGGTAGGAAATATTATGATTTGAGGACAATGCTTTTTTGTGTGCAACCCCTTAAAGATTTGACAATGTGTGGCAAATTAATGTATACTTAATAAGATAGGAGGCGATATGCCGGTTAAGATTCCGTCAGGTTTGCCCAGCGGGCGATACTTGGAAAAAGAGAATATCTTTGTTATGGACGACAAGCGGGCTACTACGCAAGAAATCAGACCGCTTAATTTGGGTATTCTTAATTTAATGCCTAACAAAATTGACACGGAAATCCAGCTATTAAGACTTATCGCTAATACACCGCTTCAATCCGAAGTTACACTACTTCATACAGCTAGCTATATAGGCAAAAATGTCGAGACCGAGCATCTAAAGACCTTTTATAAGACATTTGACGATGTATACAAAAACAATATAAAATTTGACGGATTGATTATTACGGGTGCGCCGGTTGAAACATTGGAGTTTAGCGAGGTAAAATATTGGGACGAGCTTACTCGTATAATGAAATGGGCTAAGACTAATGTGCATAGCACCATATACTTATGTTGGGCAGCACAAGCAGGATTGTACTACCATTACGGTGTGCCGAAATACAATACAAAGGATAAAGTTTTCGGGATATTTGAGCATAAAGTTCTCAAACCAGAAAATCCGATTGTAAGAGGTTTTGATGATATTTTCTTAGCTCCGCATTCCCGTCACGCGGACACAAAAGAATCTGACCTCAAAGGTAAGTTAGATGTGCTTGCAACCAGTAATATGGCAGGAGTTTATTTGGCGGCAAGTTATGACCTTAGGCATATATTTGTGACAGGTCATAGCGAATATGACGCACTAAGCCTGCATAACGAATACGATAGAGATATCAAGAAAAACCTCAAAATCAAAGTTCCTTACAATTATTACCCTAATAATGACCCAAGCAAACATCCGCCTATCAAATGGCGGTCGCATGCATCGTTATTGTTTGGCAACTGGATAAATTATTGTGTTTATCAAGCTACGCCGTATAATATACAAGAAATCAAGTGAAATGTGAGAAGTACAAGAGTAGCTTAACGCAGTTCAAAGGAAGTAAAATTATGAGAAAAACAAAAATTGTATGTACAATCGGACCGGTTACAAGCCCGCAACCAATGCTCAAAAAGCTTATCAAAGCCGGTATGAATGTGGCTCGTGTCAATATGTCACACGGTGACCATACAGAACAAGCGGCAAAAATCGCTAACATCAAAGCGGTAAGAACCGAGATGAATGCACCACTAGCATTGCTTGTCGACACAAAAGGTCCTGAAGTGAGGGTCAAAACTTTTGCTGACGGCAAGGTTGACCTTATAGCAGGCGATAAATTTGTTTTGACTACAACGGATATTGTGGGTACTCGTGAGAGAGTGTCCATATCTTATGACGGACTTCCTAAGCTTCTTAAGCCGGGGCATCAAATTTTGCTTAATGACGGACATATTGAGTTAAAGGTAGATAAGGTTGAAGGAACAGAGATTTTTTGCACCATTATAGTCGGGGGTAAACTTAGCAACCGCAAGAGTATCAATATGCCTGAGGTGGATATTGATATGCCTTATATAAGTGAGGCGGACAAAAAAGATATTCTTTTTGCGATTAAACAAGGTGCTGATTTTTTAGCTATTAGTTTTGTTCGTACCGTTGAGGATGTGCGTGATATACGCAAATTTTTGAGCGATAACGGAGCTATGGATATTGAGATTATCAGCAAAATAGAAAATAGACAAGGCGTTAATAATATTAAAGAGATACTTGCCGAGAGCGACGGGGTTATGGTTGCACGCGGAGATATGGGCGTAGAGATACCTTTTGAGGAATTGCCTAATATCCAAAAGTCAATTATTAAGGATGCTTATACAGCGGGTAAGAAAGTTATTACAGCGACACAAATGCTTGACTCTATGGAAAACAGTCCTCGTCCTACCCGTGCGGAAATCAGCGATGTGGCTAATGCGGTTTATGACGGCACAAGTGCAACTATGCTAAGCGGTGAGACTGCAAGCGGCAAGTATCCTATTGAGACAGTTGTAACAATGGCAAAAATTGCCGAGCAAGCCGAGCGTAATATTAAGTACAAGGAAGTGTTCAATCAGCTTTCGCACAAAGCAAAAATAGAGTCAATTACTGATGCTGTGTCACATAGCTCAGTAGGTGCAGCATATGACCTTAATGCAAAGGCTATTTTGGTTGTTACACAAACAGGACGCACCGCACGCAAAATAAGTCGCTGGCGTCCTATAACCCCGATTATTGCGGCGGTAACAAGCCCAAAAGCGTATCATCAGCTTTCGCTCAACTGGGGTGTTACGCCTGTTTTGGCTAAGCACCAACTAGACACAGACGACCTCCTTGACCATTCGCTAAAATGTGCTAAGTCTACAGGACTTGTTAAAAAAGGTGATTTGGTTGTTATGACCGCAGGCGTGCCGATTGCCAAAGGTACAGAAACCAACCTAATGAAAATAGATAAGGTTAAGTAATTTACTAATAAGCTACAACAAATAATGACAAAAATACTGCTAATTGAAGATGACTCACAATTATCCCGTCTTATTACGCTTGAATTAGAGCATGAAGGATATAAGGTGGATTTTTCGCTTGACGGAAAAGATGGGCTTGACAAAGCACTCGCAGGCAGTTATGACTTGATATTGCTTGATGCAATGCTGCCAAGCATCAGCGGCTGGGATATTCTTAAACAATTGCGAATGAACAGTACTGTGCCTGTAATTATGATTTCTGCCAGAGATACGACTATTGACAAAGTAAGCGGATTAGATTTAGGAGCAGACGATTACTTGACCAAACCTTTTGATATTGAGGAGTTGCTTGCCCGTATGCGTGCCAATCTCAAAAAAGGTAATTCTATCGGGTCGGCTACTATTAACTTTAAGAGACTTGCTGTAGACCCTGTACAACATTCGGTTAAGTTTGAGGATAAGGGAATAGACCTTACAAAAAAAGAATTTGATTTACTTTTTTATCTTTTAAGTAATCGCAATATTGTACTTAGCCGTGAAAAGATTTTAAGCAAAGTTTGGGGGTATGATTTTGTAGGCAATACAAATGTTGTTGATGTATATATAAGATATTTGCGAGCCAAAATTGATGATCCGTGCAAAATTGAACTAATAACTACTGTGCGTGGTAGCGGATACACAATTAAAGACTAATTATGAAAATTACAGCTAAAGAATTAAGACAAAAATGGTTTGATTTTTATAAAAGCAAACAACACGCTATTATAAGGTCAAGCTCATTGATACCCGAAAATGACCCAACCGTACTTTTTACAACGGCAGGAATGCATCCGCTTGTTCCGTATTTGATGGGAGCAAAACACCCTGCAGGTAAGCGACTTGCTAATGTTCAAAAATGTGTGCGTACAGGTGATATTGATGATGTGGGTGACAATAGTCATTGCACATTTTTTGAGATGTTGGGCAACTGGAGTTTGGGGGATTATTTCAAAAAAGAGCAAATTGAATGGAGCTATGAGTTTTTGACAAGCAAGAAGTATTTGGGCATACCAAAAACTCGTCTTGCTGTATCTGTATTTGAGGGTGATAGCGATTGCCCGAGAGATGAAGAGAGTGCAGGTTATTGGCTAAAATGCGGTATCCCCAAAGAGCGGATTTTTTATCTTCCTAAGGCTAACAACTGGTGGGGTCCTGCCGGCACAACAGGTCCTTGCGGTCCTGATACAGAGATGTTTTATGTATCTACTGCACCCGATTGTAGTCCAAAATGTAGTCCTGCTTGTGATTGCGGTAAGTATTTGGAGATTTGGAATGATGTCTTTATGGAATACAACAAGACAGCAGACGGCAAATACGAGCAACTAAAGCAAAAAAATGTTGACACAGGTATGGGCTTAGAGCGAACTCTCGTTGTACTTAACGGTAAAAAGTCCGTCTACGACACAGATTTGTTTGTGCCGATTATATCAAAAATAGAAGAACTAAGCGGAAAGAAATACAACAGCAAAGACGCCTCCCGTCCTATGCGTATAATAGCCGACCATATTAGAACAGCGGTATTTATGCTAGGTGATGATAGAGGAATAACTCCAAGTAATGTTGACCAAGGATATGTACTTAGACGCTTAATCAGGCGGGCTATACGGTATGCTAAGGCTTTGGATTTAGAACAGGGTGCGGTAGTTAAAATTGCTCAAGCGGTAATTGATGTCTACAAAGATGTATACAAAGAGATTGCGGACAATAGTCAGTTGATTATAGCCGAATTAACTAAAGAAGAAGAGCGTTTTGAGAAGACACTCAAAGCAGGACTTAAAGAATTTGACAAGCTTGTAGGTTATATTCAAAACGGAATAATTAGTGGCAAAGCGTGTTTTAAGCTGTATGATACCTATGGGTTTCCGATAGAAATGACTGAGGAGTTAGCAATTGAACGGGGGCTAAAAATCAACAGAGATGATTTTGATAAGGCATATGCCGAGCATCAAGCCAAGTCACAGGCAGGGGCACAAGCTAAGTTTAAGGGCGGTCTTGCTGACAATACCGAGGCTACGGCACGATTGCATACAGCAACTCATCTAATGCATAAGGCTCTCAAGCAAGTGCTTACAGACAAAGTCGCACAACGAGGAAGTAACATTACCGAGGAGAGATTGCGTTTTGACTTTAGTTTTGACCGCAAAGTAGAAGACGCCGAACTAAGAGAAGTCGAAAAAATTGTCAATCAAGCAATTGAGGCTAATGTGCAAGTGGTGTGTACAGAGATGACTGTCGATGAGGCAAAACAAAAAGGTGCAATAGGTCTTTTTGAAAGTAAATACGGCGAAAAAGTTAAAGTATATTCGATGGATAAATATTCAATTGAGATTTGCGGCGGACCTCACGCAAACAAAACAGGCGAACTTGGCAAATTTGTTATAACAAAGGAAGAATCTTCGAGTGCGGGAGTAAGACGCATAAAGGCTGTATTAAAGTAGATTATAATAGAGTTGTGCCGCTCTAGGTTACGGAACAACTCTAAATATTAAAACTAAAGTAGCCGTGCAAAATCTGTACGGCTACTTGTATGTAAAAGGGAAACATTAGAGAATGAATGAATTATTGCGCAATGTGGCGATTATCGCACATGTCGACCACGGAAAGACTACACTCGTTGATAACATGCTTAAGCAGGGAGGCGTTTTTAGAAGTAATCAAACGGTTGCCGATAGAGTAATGGATAGTAATGCTCTTGAGCGTGAGCGGGGCATTACTATTTTGGCAAAGAACACATCAGCGAGATTCGGCGACTATAAAGTTAATATTATAGATACTCCGGGACATGCCGACTTTGGCGGAGAGGTAGAGCGTGTACTCAAAATGGTCAACGGAGTGTTATTAATAATAGATGCGTTTGAGGGGACTATGCCGCAGACAAGATTTGTGTTGCAAAAAGCGCTTGAACTTAACCAAAAAGTAATTATCGTAATTAATAAAGTTGATAGACCTGACGCACGACTTGATGAAGTGCGTGACGAGGCATTAGAATTGCTTTTAGAATTAAATGCTACAGCCGAGCAATTAGATAGTCCGGTTGTGTATTGCAGCGGCAGAAACGGTACTGCAAGTTTGCAAAAAGATGTGATAGGTACTGACCTTAAACCACTCTTTGACACAATTATCAGTCATATCGAACCGCCTGTCGGAAATATTGACGCCCCGCTGCAAATGTTGATATCTGCGCTGGATTATAGCGATTATGTTGGGACAATAGCTATAGGTCGCATAGAACAAGGTAAAATTGCTGTTAATCAGCAAGTTATCCTTTGCGATTATTTTAATAGCAAACCGTCAAAAAAAGTAAAGATATCTGCGCTTTTTCAATTTGACGGGCTTTCACGAGTGCCGGTGGAGTCGGCTTCGACCGGTGATATCGTGTGCTTATCAGGCATAGACGGTGTGACTATCGGGGATACGGTTTGTGCGGCGGAGAACGGCGCTGTGCCGTTGCCGTTTGTCAAAATTAGTGAGCCTAGTGTAGAGATGACTTTTACTGTCAATGACAGTCCGCTGGCAGGCAAGGAAGGGAAATTTGTTACCAGCCGCCACATAAGAGATAGATTATATAGAGAAACACTAAAAGATGTTGCGCTTAGAGTTTCTGATACTGATTCAAGCGAGGCTTTCCGTGTTTGCGGACGGGGCGAAATGCACTTGTCAATACTTATCGAGAATATGCGTCGCGAAGGATATGAATTTCAGGTAAGTATGCCGAGAGTGTTATATAAGGATATCAACGGAAAGCGTCACGAGCCTATAGACCGTGCTGTTTTTGATGTGCCTGATACCAGCGTAGGCGTGCTTATGAATAAGATGGGCATCCGAAAAGGTGAACTTATAAGTATGACTCCTAACGGCAGTCGTATGCGTATGGAATTTAAGATTCCGCAGAGAGGACTCTTTGGATTTAAGTCGGAATTTTTAACCGATACAAAGGGCGAGGGTATAATCAATTCCATTTTTGACGGATACGAAGAATACAAGGGCGATATAGAAAGACGACAAACAGGCTCACTAATAGCATTTGAAGCGGGGGAAACTGTAGCTTACGGACTTTATCACGCACAAGAACGAGGCACATTGTTTGTTGGTGTAGGTGTGCTTGTTTATGCAGGTATGATTGTTGGCGAAAATCCAAAAAGCGAAGACATTATGGTCAATGTTTGTAAGCGAAAACAACTAACAAATATCCGTGCATCAGGTAGCGATGATGCACTTAGATTAAGTCCGCCGAAGAATATGAGCTTAGAAGAAGCATTAGAATTCATCGCCGATGACGAATATATGGAAGTTACTCCCCAAAATATCAGAATAAGAAAAATTATTTTAGACGCAAACAAACGCCTAAGAGCAAAAAACAAGCCGTAATGCAGTAATTTTACTTGACAAAATTAATCATTTTAGACATAATAGAAATAGGTTTAAGTGTATTAAGAAATGCAAAAAGCCGCAATATTTGCGGCTTTTGGTCTGGGTGACAAGACTTGAACTTGCGGCCTCTAGAACCCCATTCTAGCGCGCTACCAAACTGCGCCACACCCAGCCATATATAATATTTTAGCATATCTATCGCAAAAAATCAATTAAAAAACATATAGGAAAATTATAATTATGGTCAAATTTACCACAGGTGGGGTTTGCGCTCCAAAAGGTTTTAGAGCGACTGGAATCCATGTCGGAATCAAAAAAGGAAGGACAAAAAAAGACTTGGCACTTATTGTGTCTGATGTGACGGCAAATGCTGCAGCAGTTTATACTACAAACTTAGTAAAAGCAGCACCGCTTTTGGTTACAAAAAACAACCTAGCAGATGGTAAAGCACAGGCAATTATTTGTAATAGCGGTATAGCTAATGCTTGCGTAGCTGATGGAGTGCAAAAAGCTGAGGCGATGTGTAGACTTGTCGCAAAAGCACTTAATATTAACCATACAGATGTTATTGTGGCATCTACAGGAGTAATCGGTCAGTCAATTGACCTTAGACCTATTGAGGCAGGAATACCAAAATTAGTGAGTGAGTTGTCGGTAGACGGAGGGGAGTCCGCTGTAGATGCAATTATGACAACGGACTTGGTCAAAAAAGAGGTTGCGGTAAGTATTGACATAGACGGACAGGTTGTCAAAATCGGCGGTATTGCTAAGGGTAGCGGAATGATAAATCCTAATATGGCCACTATGCTTGCATTTTTGACAACTGATGCGGATATAAAAAGTAGTACCTTACAAAAAATGCTTAAATCTGTTACGGAAGAGAGTTTTAATAGAGTGAGTGTAGACGGTGATACTTCTACAAATGATATGCTTGTTATAATGGCTAATGGTTTGAGCGGTGTTAAGATTACTGGCAAATCGGCAGACAAGTTTCAAGGCACACTTAGTGCTGTTTGTGTGCTTTTGGCTAAATTGATGGCTAAGGACGGGGAGGGTGCGACTAAGCTCATTGAGTGTAGCGTCACAGAAGCGCCTAACACCAAGACTGCCAAAAAAATTGCCGATAGCATTATCAACTCGCCATTAGTAAAAACAGCTATGTTTGGGGCTGATGCTAATTGGGGTCGTATTATGTGTGCGATAGGGTATTCGGGTGCGAGAGTTGATGTGTCCAAGATAGATGTTGCTTTTTGTAATGGTGCAGGAAGACTTTTGGTGTGTAAGCAAGGAATGGGAGTTGACTTTTGCGAGGATAAAGCGGCGGAAGTTTTGAAATGTGACGAAGTAACTATTGATGTCAAACTTAATCAAGGTAATGCATCTGCTACAGCTTGGGGTTGCGACCTATCATACGACTATGTCAAAATTAACGGCGATTATCGTAGTTGACCAAAAAACGCTTGCTAATTGTATCGACTTGTGCTAAAATATAAGGGAATGCGTTTAGGATATATTGTTGTTAATAGATACTATACTGATAGTGGGACAGAATATGCCGTCAGACGCTTAATTGAAGAAGGTCAGAAGTGTGGTATAAGACTAGAAGTTGTCAAATCAGGTATGGTAGAGTATGGTGATGAAAAGTCATTTGACTTTAATAATTTAGACGCTAGCAAAAAAATGCCGATATTGTTTTGGGATAAAGATACGGGTTATGCGTTAGAGTTAGAGAGGTTTGGACACAAAATAATCAATAGACCTAGAGCAATTGATATTTGCAATGACAAGATAGTCACTTATCAATCCCTAAGGGGTAGTAAGATTAAAATCCCTCAAACTATTGTCACACCGCTGGTGTACGATGTATGTGACGGTGAGGATAAAGAGTTTATTGATTTGGTTGAAAGCGAATTAAAGTTCCCAATTGTAGTCAAAGAGAATGTCGGAAGTCAAGGGCGGCAAGTTTATTTGGCAAGCAATAGGCAAGAGTTAGAAAAACTCAACAAAAAACTAAGACATATACCTCATCATTATCAAAAGTTTTGTGGCGATAATAGAAATAGCGGTGGTGACATACGGATTTATGTAGTCAGTGGCAAGGTAGTCGCATCGGTAAGGCGGACTAATACAGCGGATTTTAGAGGCAATGTCAACATAGGCGGAGCGGTAACACAACTTTGTGAGAGTAGTGCAAAAGCCTATAATGCGGTAGCTGTCAAAGTAAGTAAAAAACTCAAACTTGATTATTGTGCGATTGACTTTGCGGATACTGGCGGCGAGCCGATACTATTAGAAGTCAACTCAAACGCATATTTTGAATCCGCAGAAAAAGCATGCGGAGCAAATATAGCGGGAGCGATTTTAAGATTATGTTAAGTCAAAAAATCAAGCAAATCAATCAAGAAATAACCGCAGTTGCCAAAGAGCCTATAACAATTGTAGGTGCGACAAAAACAGTTGACATAAGTATTATCAATCAGCTACCTGCCTTAGGTATAAATATTGTTGGTGAAAATAAGGCTCAAGAACTAGTAAGCAAACAACCTTTTAGCCATAATTTAGAGTGGCACTTTATAGGTCAATTACAGACTAATAAAGTGCGTTCTATAATAGATAAAGTGACAATGATTCAGTCTGTTGACAGAATTAAGTTAGCAGAGGTTATTCAAAAAGAAGCGAGTTTGATAAGTAAGGTAATAGATGTACTTATCGAAGTTAATGTCGGCGGTGAAGAAAACAAGGGCGGAATAGAGTTTAGACAAGCGTTAGAGTTTGCGAATAAGGTAACACAGTTTCCTAATCTTTGCGTAAGAGGACTTATGACAGTGCTTCCTGTGGGAGCGGACAAAGAGTTGTATATCCAAATGAAAGTCCTGTACAATACACTCAAAGAAAAAAACGACAACATCAAATACTTGTCTATGGGTATGAGCGGAGATTATATAACAGCAGTTAAATGTGGTGCTAATATGATAAGGTTAGGTTCGGCAATATTTGGTGAAAGAGCTTATTTATAAATAGAAATAGAGGTATATGTATGAGTAATATTAACGATTTTTTTAAGGCTCGCGGAGCAGGTCAGGGTAGTTTGCCGTTTTATGAGGATACTCACGATTCGGCGGGTAATTTTGTTGGGGGCGGACAGTCTGCACCTCAAGCGGTGCAGACATCTTTTGTGCCGCAATCGGCAAGTTCGGCATATCAACAGCACCAACAGCAACAGACTGTTCCACCAATGTATACCTTTATGCCTGTGCAACAACAAGCGGGGTATGCTCCTCCGCAACCTCAAATGCCACAACAACCGCCACAAATGCAAATGGCAAGTGCAAGTCCACAAAATTCCTCTTTGTATACAACTCCGCTAGGTAAGTCTAATTCGCTTGCTCAAATTCAATCTCAACGCCCGTATAGCAATATGGTGGTGTATGAACCACGCACTCCTGAAGAAGTGCAAACTCTTATAGATTATTTGACCCGTCATGAGCCTGCTATAATCAACCTTGATAATGTAGAGCCTGATGTCAGCCAAAGGGTACTTGATTTTGTTAGCGGAGCAACATATGCTCTTGGCGGAACAGTCAATAGAATCAGCGGAAATATATTTTTGTTATCACCGCAAGGCGTAGATGTAAATACGATTGAGTAGTCATATGATAGAAACATTCGTCAAGTTATGTTGAAAAAACACCTTTGGTCACCGTCATTGCGAGGAGCGAAAGCGACGAAGCAATCCCACGAATAGAACACTTTACATGGGATTGCTTCGTCGCTATCGCTCCTCGTAATGACGGTGATTGATATGTGAGTGTTTTTGCTATTTTGACTAATACTCACCACTAACCACTACCTATGAATCCAAAGTTAGAAAAAGTCATCGAAAAAACACGCAGTTATATAAAAATTGCAAAGCCAGAGCTAATCATTATAGCCGCTGTTCTTTTTTTAGATATTTTAACAAAAGTAATTGTAACCAACACATTTAATTTGGGAGAATCTCGCACGGTTATTCCAAATTTTTTGAATTGGCATTATACCCGCAATCCGTTTGCCGCTTTTGGTTCGGCATTTGGGTTAGATAGAATTTTTGCGACAGGGACAAGACATACCGACCCTGCCAGATTTATACCGTTTTTGATTGTGGCGGTTATTGCCTCTATTATAACATGGGGAGTTATTTTTCTACTAAACAAAAACAAGATAGATATCAAAAGTCAAGAGGGTAAAAAATTCTATATCAAAGTTGGTGTAGCGATTGCTATTATTGCTATTGTTTTATGTGTATTCTATGCAATTATAATGCAGTTTAGATACCATATGATGCCTTTCTTTGTTACTATGACTATTGTTGCGGTAGCAGCTTTTTCTTTTATGCTATATCGGCATAGAGGCAGGCAAAAAGCAGGGTTATGGGTTAGGATAGGGTTAGCACTAATAATTAGCGGCGCATTAGGTAATTGGTTTGACAGAATTGTTTTGGGCGAAGTAATAGATTTTATTGAGATAGTATTCTTTGGTCAAACAATATTCGGACACTCTACCTTTGCTATATTTAACTTAGCGGATTCTGCCCTTACTGTCGGAGTTGTTGTTTTTGCAATTGGTTATATAAGAGGCGAAACCAAAAAAGAGGAAAAGACAGAACAAGTAGAGGAAGTAACCCAAGAGGATATTGACTACAGAGCCGAGGACTCCGAGCATACCGAAACAAATGACACAAGTCTAACAGAAGATAACCTGTCAGAGGATAACGATACTAATCAAGATATAGAGGCAAGCGACAAATGAAAAGATTTGTTGTCCAAGAGGCAGGACAGCGATTAGATGTCTATCTAGCCGAACAACTGGAATGCACTCGTTCTCATGTTAGGATATTGATTGATAACGGATATATACTTATAGACGGGCAAAAAGTCAAGGCAGGATATACACTCAAAGTTGGACAAGCTATA
Organism: Bacillota bacterium; assembly: GCA_009783985.1. Lineage (GTDB taxonomy): Bacteria > Bacillota > Clostridia > Christensenellales > Pumilibacteraceae > WQVM01. Next base: position 12,543 of record WQVM01000010.1, read on the forward strand.
GAGGTCACAGAGCCTGAACCTGTTGTGGCAGAGATAATACCGCAAGATATAGATTTTGGAATTATTTATGAGGATGACCAAATTGCCGTAATTAATAAACCTCAAGGACTGACTGTACATCCTGCAGGTGGCAGTTATACAGATACCCTAGTCAACGGACTTATGAGCCGTATCAGTGACCTATCGTCAATCAACGGCATTATAAGACCGGGAATAGTGCATAGGCTTGACAAAGATACTAGCGGTGTAATGGTCATAGCCAAAACTAATGATGCACACACAAAGCTTTCTGCCGATATTGCAGACCGCAAATTTGCTAAGCAATACATTGCGTTGTTAGAAGGTGTAATTAAGCAAAATCAAGGGACAATCACTACCAATATTGCTAGAGACCCCAAAGACCGCAAGCGTATGGCGGTAATGAGTGTCGGCAAACAAGCGATTACGCATTATAAGGTGCTAAAGAGATTTGAGAGCCATAGCTTAGTGGGGTTTGATATACTTACAGGACGGACGCACCAAATCCGTGTACACGCCAAGCATATAGGTCATCCTGTTGTAGGTGACACAATATACGGATACAAAAAACAAACAATCAAAGGACTTAAAGGACAGTTGCTTCACGCTCATAAGCTAGGGTTCAGACATCCGACAAGTGGCAAGCAAGTTGAGTTTGAGGCGGAGTTGCCAAAGCACTTTTCGGTTATAGAAAAACTTGCCCTCCGCTAAAATAGCGACACGAAATTTATGACATCATCAAAAAATAAAAACATTATCCAAATCCCTTGCTTTGTTGATATGCATTGCCATTTGAGAGACCCCGGTCAAACGCATAAGGAAGACATCGCAAGTGGAACAGCCTCCGCAGTGGCAGGCGGATTTGGCATAGTAGCGTGTATGCCTAATACTTTGCCGCCGCTAGATAATGCAGAGATTATAGGTCAAGTTATACTCAAAGCAAAAGAAGTTGGCAAATGCAAAGTATATCCTATCGGAGCTATTACTATAGGGCAAGAAGGTAAGGAGCTAACTGATTTTGTCGCTCTCAAAAAAGCCGGTGTTGTAGCTTTGAGTGATGACGGGCGTCCTGTTATGGACGATGCGATTATGCGTCAAGCGTTAATTAAGGCTAAAGAAGTCGGGCTTCTAATAATAAGTCATTGCGAGGATATGCGATTTGTTAATGGAGGAGTAGTCAACGAGGGTGTCAATTCAGCTAAAGCAGGACTAAAGGGTATCAGCAGACAAGCCGAAGATGTAATGACTGCACGAGATGTCGCACTAGCTACCGAGCTTGATTCGCCCTTGCACATAGCCCATGTAAGCACAAGAGGTAGTGTTGATATAATAAGGCAAGCTAAGGCTAAAGGGGCAAAAGTTACTTGTGAAACCTGTCCGCAATATTTTTCGGCGACAGACAAAGAAATTGTGAGTCGCAATCCTAACGCAAAAATCAATCCGCCTTTAAGAACTGACGATGATGTAACTGCCATAATAGAGGGGATTGTAGACGGGACGATTGATGTCATTGCTACCGACCACGCTCCGCACAGCAAAGACGAAAAAGATAAAGGTATCGAAACAGCTCCTTTTGGTAGTGTAGGTTTTGAAACAGCTTTTAGTGTAGCATATACGCATCTTGTTGATAAGGGCTATATTACTCTAACAAAATTAAGTCAACTTATGTCACATAATCCTGTAAAAATTTTGGGACTTACTGACAAGCTGGAACTAATTACAGTTGACACCAAAACCAAATACAAAGTTGACGCCCAAAAATTTGTCGGTCGTAGCAAAAACAGCGTTTTTGACGGCTGGACGCTAAAAGGAAAAGTAATTAGCACTTAACTCCTGCAGTCATAACAAAAAAGTTTGCATACGCATTTTGCTTGATATTATTTTGAAAATCTAGTATACTTAATGTGTTCTTCAACACTAAAAAGACAATCGCCGATTTGTACGGCAAAGGAAAAATTATGAAAAGAGAAGTTATTATAGCTTGTGATTTCCCGTCAAAAACAGAATTATATGATTTTTTGAAGCCGTTTGAAAAAGAGAGCTTAAAACCTTTCTTAAAAATCGGTATGGAACTATTTTACAGAGAGGGTCCTAGTATTGTTAGTGAGCTAAAAAGTAAAGGCGCAAAAATATTTTTAGATTTGAAACTTCATGATATTCCTAATACTGTAGGCAATGCGATGAAAAACATCGGCAGGCTAGGGGTAGAAATTACCAACTTGCACGCAGCAGGCGGAATAGATATGATGAAAGCGGCAAGAAAGGGACTTGACGAAGGTGCGGCAGCAGTAAAAGTAAAAAGTCCGATACTTCTTGCGATAACACAACTTACATCAATTGATGACGAGGCTCTAAAAAAAGAACTTTTAATTAATGTTGCTCTAAAAGATACAGTAATTCATTATGCAAAAAATGCAAAGACTGCAGGCTGTGACGGGGTCGTTTGTTCTGCCTTAGAGGTTAGCGAGATGAACAAATTAGGCTTAATAGGGCTAACTCCGGGCATTAGATTAGAAGGTGACAATACTAACGACCAAAAGAGATTGGCGACACCGGTATTTGCAAAGCAAGCAGGCAGTACTTATATCGTTGTTGGCAGAAGCATTACTCACGCAAAAAACACAGTCGAAGCATACAAAAAATGTGTAAAAGATTTTGAATAGATGGAATAAGGGATACTATGACTTAGGTGTTGGTTAAAAAGGTACGGAATGTGATGCCTGACCCATTATCGTCATTGTGAGCCGTCACAATAGTAGGAAATAAGGGATTGCTGTCCAGCTAAGGAATAGACAGAAACATAGATCGTGTATCCATCAAATGCTTAGCTAGATTGCTTCGCCGCATATACTTATCATTGCTATTTATTGTAGCGACGGCTCGCAATGACGGTGACCGAGATAGGCTTTTCTGTGCTAGTTGACCAATGCCTACTATTTGAATAAATTATGAAAGATATAAAATTTTCAGTTAAGTCTAATTTGGCAATAGCCGATAATATATTCCGTATGGAGCTAAAGACCTCTGCCAAATTGCCACAGATTATGTGCGGACAGTTTCTTAATCTTGAGGTAGTCGGACACGACGACTTGATTTTGCGGAGACCTTTTTGCATTTGTGATTTTGGAGCGGATTGGGTAAGTGTTGTATATGCGGTATTAGGAAAAGGAACGACTGCATTATCAAAACTAAAAACAGGAACAAACATCAATGCACTCTTGCCGCTTGGTAACGGTTTTGTTTTGGACAAAAAATACACAAAAATTGCTATTATAGGCGGCGGGCTTGGTGTCGCCCCGCTTTTAAGTATTTCAAAATGTTATCTTGACAAAGAGTACAAAAAGTATTTGGGATTTGCCTCAAAAAAGAGTGTCATACTAGAAAAAGAATTTGGTATAGCAACCACTATAACAACAGATGATGGGTCATACGGTATCAAGGGATATCCGACAACCGCATTAGAGAACGATATTATAGGCGGATACAAGCCTGACATTATACTTACTTGCGGTAGTCATAATATGATGGGCGCTGTAGCAAAGCTTGCGACAAAATATAATATACCTGCTTTAGCATCAACTGAGGAGCGTATGGCTTGCGGAATAGGAGCGTGTCTTGTGTGTGTGTGCAAAGTTAATGGTAGGTATGCGAGAGTTTGTGCCGACGGTCCTGTATTTGATATAAGAGGGTTGGCATTATGAAAAAAAACACTATAAATACATCAATCACAATTGCCGGTGTAACTTTCAAAAATCCAATTATTGCGGCAAGCGGTACTTTTGGATTTGGACGGGAATATTCAAAGCTATATGATATTAGTACCTTGGGCGGATTTTGTACAAAAGGTTTAACGGTAGAGCCGAGAGAGGGTAATGCACCGCCACGGATTGCCGAGACTTATATGGGGATACTTAATAGCGTGGGTCTCCAAAATCCGGGGATTGATGCTTTTGTTAGGGACGAATTACCTTTTTTGTCCAGACTTGATACTATTCGTATAGCTAATGTCGCAGGCAATACCAAAGAGGAATATATCGAAATTGTCAAAAGAGTAAGTCAAGCATCACTTAGTCATTGCGAGGAGCGAAACGACGAAGCAATCTCACGGAAAAAGCCGATTGATATGATAGAGCTTAATATCAGCTGTCCTAATGTTGCGGCAGGCGGTATGAGTTTTGGTGTTTGTCCGACATCAGTAGAGTCAATTGTTTCTGCCGTCAGACCTTATGCAAAACTCCCTATGATTGTCAAACTTACTCCTAATGTAGCAAACATTGCCGAAAACGCTCGTGCGGCAGAGAATGCAGGGGCTGATGCTATATCACTAATCAATACTATAGCAGGTATGGCGGTTAATTATAAGACAAGAAAACCTATTCTTGCCAGAGGTTTCGGGGGGCTTAGCGGTCCTGCGGTCAAACCAATCGCACTCAAAATGACACACGATTGCTACAAAGCGGTCAAAATCCCTATTATAGGTATGGGCGGAATAACAACTGCCGAGGATATTATGGAGTTTATGTTGTGTGGTGCAACCGCCGTGCAAATCGGAACAGCAAATTTTAGTAATCCGAATATTTGTTTTTCGTTAGTAAAAGACTTGACAAATATATTAAAAGAGTGTAATATAAACGATGTGCGTGAGGTTATCGGCGCACTTGAGGCCTAAAAAATGGATGTACTAAAGATATTTGAAAAAACAGGCGGAATACTCAAGGGGCATTTTTTACTGACTAGTGGTCGCCATAGCGATACATATATGCAGTGTGCTAAGTTGTTTGCTTATCCCAATGAGAGTGAGCGTCTTTGCAAGGAGCTTGCAAAAGCACTTAAAAAGTACAAGGCTGATTATGTTGTTGCACCAGCAGTAGGCGGTATAATAATCGGTTATGAGGTTGCTCGCCAAGTTGGTATCCCTAATTTTTTTGCCGAGCGTCAGGATGGGGTATTTGCCCTTAGACGGGGGTTTGAACTTCCAAAAGGTAGTCGTGTAATAGTTGTTGAGGATGTAATAACAACAGGCGGCTCAGTTAAGGAAGTAATGGAGCTTGTCAAGAGTCTAGAGTCAACAGTTGTTTGTGTCGGCTGTATAGTGGATAGGAGCAATGGTGGGGTAGACTTTGGTGTTCCGTTACACGGCTTGCTTGCTGTTGATGTTAAGAGTTATGATGCGGACAAGTGTCCATTGTGTAAAGACGGGTCAAAACCGTACAAACCGGGTAGTAGGACATAAAAAAATAATGACAATAATCGAACCTCGGTTCGTTTTAGTATAAAAAAAATAAAAATACAAATTATATTAGAAAGGAGACATTTTAATCATGTCAAAGAAAAACAACAGTTCAACAGGTATTATGCCATTAATAGCCTTTTTGGCGGTAATCCTAATCGGAATTTGGGCATTCATCGTATTCATCATCAATGCTATTGATGCAATCAACATTGATGGACCATTCCTAGCAATAATCATGAATGTCGGTGTTATCTTAGGTGCACTTGTAGCGGCTTACTATTCTTTTGCTTTTGCAAGAACAAGAGGAAAGTTATGGTTTATACTATGGGTAATCGCTGTAATTCTTATTGTTGTGTTCATGGTTCTTGGAATATCTTTCTCTTAAGATGAGAACATAAAAAACACATAATACATTATGAGGATATAAAAATGGCAACGGCAAAAGTAAAAGCAAAAAGAAGTATAGAATATCTAAGAAAACTCGGGATTAAGTTTTATCTTGACTTAATTATGGGACTAGCGGTTATTATTACCGTTATTGTTGCGTTAGCATCAATAGGCTCTCCCGATAGATTTCATATTGCGGTTCTTGTAGGTATGTTTATTGTGCTTGTGTTAGCAATAGCAATACTCATATATGATTTAAGAATTTTGCTGAGTAAAATCAATCGTCGTTCGCCGAGATTCCGTAGTGCAAAAGCTAACGCTATTATGATGTCAATCATATTTGTTGTAACGGTGGTAGGAATTATATTATCGTTTGTCAATATGTTCGGCACACCTATTGCGTAGTTGCTAGTAACTAACTAATTGAATCAAAAGAGGTCAACCTTTAGGGTAGACCTCTTTTTTTGTGCCGTCAAGAATGATAATATATAAGGAAGAGGTATTCGGGACGCCGAGGGCGGCGTCCCCTACAATAGAATACCCAATTGTAAGTGTAGGGACAGGCGTCTTTGTATTAGTGTAGGGGACGCCGCCTTCGGCGTCCCGAACAACAATTATTGCCCATAAGTAGTACTGATGAATTGAAGGCTTTTTTCTTGTCAATCACTAATCACTATCAAAATCCGCTTGCAATTTTTTGATAGATTTGATATACTGTAATAATGCGGAATAAACGGCTTTTGGTAATGCTATCTATTTTTGCGTTTGTGACGGTACTCATAATTATGAGTAGTGCTGTTTTTAGAGTTAGACATATTGAAGCTTATGGTATCAATATTGAGGGTGTTGATATAGAACTTAATCGCCGTGTTATTGATACTGCTCCGATAAGACGAGGACAAAGTATTTTTTCGGTAAGAGATAGGAGTGTAACAACAGAACTCCATAATGAAATACCTAATATAAGAGTAGTCAATGTCGAAAGAATTTTTCCTAATAGAGTTTCTATCAACTTTCTAAAACGCTTTGAACATTTTGAAATATATCATAGTGGCAGATACTTTGTTATGGACGAAACTTTGCATATATTGAGGTATGCACCAAGTAGCAACTCTAACCTTATCAGGCTTGGATTAGCAGACAATACACTTGCAGGCACACTAAATATTGGACAACCCTTGTTAGCATCAGGAAGTCAAGAGATGGCAATAACAAGAGAGATAGCAGAAACAACTTACAGAATAGATTTTAATCATACTGCGATAACATTTTTTGAGTACATTAGTTTTGCAAATCCTAACAACATTATTTTACTAACTCGTTACGGCGTTAGAGTTCGTCTTGAGGGGCGTACAAATATTGAAACACAGTTGCGGTCAGCTATAAGTATATTTAATAGCACTAACTATAGTAATCGCAGGCATGGCATAATATACCAGCTAGCTAATGGAAATTGGCTTTGGACAACATATACGACCTAGGGGGTCAAAGAATAACAAATGGCAAAAGGCAAAGGTTTAATCTATAGATTAACAATGGGGCGGGATGACCGCCCTGATTTTGAAACATCAAAACTTCCCAGCAACCGTTTTCAATTGTTCAAAGATGTCTTTTTTATGCGTCTTGGTGCACTTGTCAAAATCAACTTACTTGTATTGCTTTTTGCTTTTCCGGCGATTGCGGTTATAGTCGTTTTTACGATGTTTATCAATCCTATGATGATATCCACATTACCGTTTAGCGGTAATCTGGGGATTGGCTATCCTCAAGTAGAAGAACTTAATCTTGTTGTTAGTAGCATAACATTTGCTAATAATATAGTAATGTATGCACTACTTGCACCGGCTCTTCTAATAGCGTCAATCGGACTTGCAGGAGCTTTTAATGTAATCAAACTTCTTGCGTGGGGTGAAGGTGTTAGCGTACTAAGTCACTTTTTTATCGGTATCAAAAAGCATTTTAAGCAATTTTTCTTGTGTGGTCTTATCTTTTCGCTTCTTATCACTATCACAGCATTCAATCTGCAGTTTTTTATCAATGTTGTTTCTAATCCGTTGCCGTTTAGTTTTCCGCCTACACTACTTAGAGTGCTTGGTATAGCGTTTTGTATAATTTCGTTTGTAGTTTTAGCCTGTATGGTTATGTTTGCAACAACTCAAGCATCTACTTATAAGCTGAGTTTATGGGCACTTATAAAAAATAGTTTTTTGCTTTCTTTAGCGTTATTTCCTCAAAACATTATAATTTTGCTGATTAGCTTTATTCCGTTTGCTCTCTTAATGTTCCCGTTTGTTAATATGATTGGAATGATGCTTATGTTAGCGATAAGTTTTAGTTTTATTATTTTGCTTTGGACTGTATATGCTCACCATATTTTTGACAAATTTATTAACGACAGAATAGAGGGTGCCGAAAAAAATAAAGGACTGCATATGCCGACTCAAGAAGAAAAAGAAGCTAGAGAGGAACGCCGTCGCAAAGCGACTAATATTCGTTTTGTCAATCCAAAGAAAAAGAAGCCTGTCTCAAGTGTAGAGGAAGGTAGCGAAATAGCACCTCTTGCTTCAACTTTTAATAGAGCTGACCTACAACGACTTGCCGAAGAAAAAGAAACCGTCAAACAAGAAATAGACAAAGAGTACGAGGATATAGAAAGGGATGACGAGGATGTTAAGGAGGAGCAAGAAGTATGAATTGGTATGGATTACTCATAGCCTTAGGGCTTATTGCTTGTCTTGCGGTAGCAGTGTATGTTTCCAAAAAGAGAGGATTTCATTTTAAGTCAGTATGGGATAATGCGGTATGGGATACCGTACTTATACCGATAGCTTTGGCATTTATAGGATTAAGACTTTGGTTCGTAATTTTTGATGCAATCGGAAACGGAAATTCGTGGACACTATTGGAAATTATAGGTTTTAGGAATGGCAGGTTTATCGGATTTCAAGGACTTGCTATTTGGGGTGGAATTTTGGGGGCATTAGTAGGGGCGATACTTGTGTCTAAGGTAATAATGCCCAAATTTTTCAAAGACCCTGCCCGCAGGATAAGTTTTTGGCAGATGGCAGACATCGGAATGGGGATATTTTTGCTAGGGCAAGCGATAGGTCGTTGGGGTAATTTTGTCAATCAAGAGGCATACGGACAGCTAATTACAAGTACAGCGTGGTGGGTGAGATTTCCGTTTGCAGTCAACATAAATGGCTCACATTTTCACGCAACATTCTTTTATGAGTCGCTTTGGAATAGTATTGGTTTTGGTATCGCAATGTGGCTATTGATAGGTAAAAGGCGGAGTTTTGACGGATTGGTGTTAGCGTTCTTTGCTATTTGGTACGGTACAGGCAGATTCTTTATTGAATTTTTGAGGAGTGATGCCCAACTTATGTGGCAAGGCGGACCTCGTGTAGTACAGGTTATTTGTGTAGCTGCTATCCTTTTTGGGGTCGGGCTTATAATATTCCATATCTACAAAGCACGGCAAGCAGGGAAAAAACCATTTTTGTTTGTGCCGACTGAGGAGCTTAGTCTTGATTATTATGGGTACGACAAATGTCGATTGTACTTTAATGAGCAACTAGCTCAAAGTCAACCCGATGACGAGGATAGTAGTGAGGATACTGACTATAAGAATGACTATGACCCTAATGACCCTGATTATGATTTGAGAGAGGACACCCCAAATGAAAATCAAGAAGATAGCTAAGCCAAAAACAAAACCACAGGGGGTTTTGGGATTTGGCAAATATTTTACTGACCATATGGTTGTAATGGAGTACGATAACGGCAAGTGGGAAGACCCTCAAATTATGCCGTATGCACCGTTATCACTTGACCCGTCTACTTGTGTATTTCATTATGCGCAAGGAATTTTTGAGGGACTCAAAGCCTACAAAGCCGAGGACGGCAGTGTCAGACTCTTTAGACCACGAGATAACTTTAGGCGTATGAATGACTCTGCTAGTAGAGTCTGCATACCTAGCTTTGACGAAAATAAAATTTATGACGCTCTTATAGAGCTTATCAAGCTTGATGTCGATTGGATTCCGTCCGAACAAGGCACTTCGTTATATATCCGTCCGTCTATTATTGCTATCGATAATACACTAGGAGTACACCCCTCGCACAAGTATTTGTTTTTTATTATAATGTGTCCAGTCGGTGCGTATTATGCTAGTGGTTTTGGTGCAATCAAACTTTTTGTAGAGGAGCAATATATAAGAGCAGCCAAAGGCGGAACAGGCGGACACAAAGTAATAGGTAACTATGCGGCATCTCTCAAAGCAGCGTCTAATGCTACGGCTAGAGGTTATGCACAAGTTATGTGGCTTGATGCTAAAGAGCACAAATACATCGAAGAAGTAGGCTCAATGAACATATTTTTCGTATTTGGCAACGAACTTATTACCCCTGCATTGTCAGGTTCTATTTTGCCGGGGATTACTCGCCTAAGTGTTATAGAGTTAGCTAAATCAAAAGGATGGAAGGTCACCGAAAGACCTATTAGTATAGACGAAGTTGTAAAAGGTGTAAGTAGTGGCAAATGTAGTGAGATTTTTGGGACAGGGACAGCCGCTGTGATTTCTCCTGTAGGAGCTTTTTTGTACAATGGCAAAGAGCATATAGTAGGCGACAGCAAGACAGGTAAGGTTGCGTCAAGTTTTTTTGACGAATTGACAGGCATCCAAACAGGCAAAATAACAGATAAATTTGGCTGGAGTATAAAAATATAGTTGAATAAAGACATAACCAACAGTATAATACAAATCGCAAAAGCGTCTAAGCTGGATATCAACATATATTCGGCGGATGGTGATTTGTTATACGGTTGTGATAATAAACAGAATAATGATATTTTTTGTTCGGACAAATTACAATTTCTAAAATCAAAAACCAAGCAAAAAGACGAGGTCACTTTTTTTGTTTTGGGACTAATTACAGATGATGAGGCACGCTTACCCGAACTAACTACTCTGCTTAGTGCGGTTGCAGAGGATAGTGATATAATTATCCCGCACTCGACTAATGCGGTGATTTATCTCAAGGCTGTGGGCAAAGCACGGGACTACAGGTCAGCAGGCGAGTTTGCGCATACGCTGTACGATAACTTGAGTGGTGAGACCAATATTAGTTTTGGAATAGGAGTAGGCGGTATTGCGACATCTTTTGAGGATATTCCATCCATAATTGACCATAGTGTTACGGCATACAAATTCGGGCGACTTATGGACCCCGACAGCTATGTTTATAGTTATAAGCAATACGCTTTTGGTAAGCTACTGGATAGTTTGCCACAAACACTACTTGCCGACCATCTCAAAATGCTTGCCGAACCTGAGGCAGTAGCACTTTTTGGCGATGTAGAAATGATGCGTACGGCAGACGCTTTTTTGAAAAACTCGCTTAATCTTAGCGAAACTGCCAGAGTATTATATTTGCACCGCAATACTCTAGTATATAGACTTGACAAAATTGAAGATATGACGGGACTTAATATCAGATATTTTTCTGATGCAGTTATTTTTCGTATGATGGTGACATTAAGCAAACTTATCAAGAAGTGAGTCCGCACTTTTTACTTTTTACTTCTTACATTTTACTTATTCAATCAATATGCATATATCAATATACACTTTAGGTTGCAAAACTAATTATTGTGACGGAGAAGCAATGGCTGCCTTGTTTGCAAGTGCAGGACATACAGTAGCACTCAAACTTGAAGTTGCTGAGGTATATATAATTAACACTTGTAGTGTGACCAGTTATAGTGACCACAAATCCCGTCAAGCAATTGCTAAAGCCAAAAAACTTAATCCTAATGCCCGAATTTATGTTGCAGGTTGTAGCGTGGAGGCAGATAAGACACAATTTCAAAAGGATGACATAATAGCAATATGCGGTACTAGCGGTAAGCAAGAATTTGCCGAACGGATAATCAAAGACCTTGCTACTACAAGTCAATCCATTGTGACACAAGAGCAAATAATTCCGATACCGACTACATTCGAAAATCCAAAGAGTATCTATAAGGGACGCAAAAGAGGCTTTGTCAAAATTCAAGACGGTTGCAATAATTTTTGTGCATATTGTATTGTGCCGTATCTTAGAGGGCGAAGTCGCAGTAGGAGCGTTGACAGTATCATTGCAGAAGCTCAAAAAAAAGCTCAAACAGCAACCGAGATTGTTATTACAGGCATCAATATTAACGATTATGGCAAAGATTTTGAACCGCAGATAAATCTAACAAGACTTATTGAAAAGCTCAAAGATGTTGACGCTCAAAAAAGAATTAGTAGCATATCTCCCCGTATAATAACCAAAGATTTTTTGGATATATGTGTCAGTAGTAATGTTGTTCCTGCATTTCATATAGCACTGCAAAGCGGTAGTGACAAAATCCTTAAAGCTATGGGGCGACAGTATACTGTCAAGGAATTTGTTTCGGCAGTGACTTTGATTAGAAGTCATTATGCAAGTCCTATTATTACGGCGGATATAATTTGTGGTTTTCCTACAGAAACCGAAGATGACCATATCGCTACAGTCAATTTGCTAAAAGAGTTAAAACTTGACGATGTACATATTTTTCCGTTTAGTGTACGCGCTGGGACAAAGGCAGAAAAAATGGATGGGAAAGTAGAGGATAAAACAATTACACGCAGAGCAAAGGAAATGAGATTAGTATGAACCAAGATTGTATATTTTGTAAAATAATAGATGGCAAAATCACAACACAAAAATTATACGAGGATGACCTTTTTGTTGTTGTCAAGGACATTTCGCCCAAAGCAAATGTACATTGCCTTGCTATCCCTAAGGAACATTATTCAAAGCTTGCGGATATGTCGGAGCGTCAAGCTGTAGATTTAGGCAAAATTTTTGCCAAGTTACCAGATGTTATAGCTAATGTTTTGGGACTAGCTAATGGTTATCGTCTAATCATCAATCAAGGTGAAGATGCCGGACAAACTGTTTTTCATCTGCATATTCATATTGTAGGCGGTCAAAAAATGGATTTTATTCCGGCATAATACTAAGACTAATTGGACTAAAACGGTTGCCTTATATTATTAGATATGTTATAATGAATTTTTAGAGTGTATGTTAGATACGATTGTTGACCAAATTTTAAGTGCTGAAGCAAATGCCGAAGAAATTATTGGCAAAGCCGAAGCGGAGGCGAAAGCGATAAAGTTTTCGTCTGATGTTGCTCTGGAAAAAAAGCGAAAAGAGTTTGAACACAATTTGAAAGTTGAACGAGAAAAAACATATAATATTACCGAAAAAAAAGCCGAAACAGATTATAATATGGCAATTAAAGACACCGAAAATCAAGTACTCAAATTAACAAGCAATGCTCAAAAGAAAATGAAAAAAGCTGTTACTTTAATACTGGACCAACTCTCAAATTTATAATACTTTAACAGTTGTATGGCTACTGCTAGAATGTGCAAACTTAAAATCGTCGGAGAATTAGGCGATCAAAAAGCTATTTTGAATCTGCTTACACAAAGCGGATGTTTTGAGGTAGCCGAAGCAGATAAAGCTGTACCCGAAACGCATAAAGACATAGAAATAGATGCACTAAAATTAAAGCAATCAAAAGTTATATTTGCGATTGATTATCTTAATACACTTCGTTCGGAAGCCATCGGGTTAAATAAAGAAGCAAGAAAAGCTAAAACTAAAAAATTATTTGATATAAGCAAAACCCGTATTTTACTGTCTAAACTTAATTTAGACAAGGAAGAATATGATACTATTCTTAAAGCCGAAACAGAACTTTTGTCAGTGTGCGGAGAGCTTGAAAAAAATAACTTAGAGCGGCTTGAAATCTCTTCAAAAATAAATGCTATAAATGATAGTATAATCCAATTAGAACTTTATAAATCCGTTAATTTGCCTTTTTCGTATTTTGCTGATACAAAGATAGCAGGGGTTTTTATTGCATATGGACCTGTTGGTGTGGATAAGAATAGTTTTGCAAAAAAACTGGATTGTTATATTGAGGAATATTTGTCTGAAGAAAATTCATTATGGGGGATTGTTTGCAAAAAAGAAGATAAGCAGGCAGTTGTAAGGAAATTAAATTCGCTGGGATTTGTTATATCTACATTGACTTATGATAAGACAGCAGGGGAATTGATAGAAAAAAATTTGGCTCAAATAAAGGAATTAGAGCAATTATCCTATGATAAGATTAGAGAAGGGCTAGCCTATCAAAGTCGCCTTATTGAGCTTAAAGCGTTACACGATATTTTTGAATTTGATATAGAACATATTGCTGCTGAGCCTTATATATATAAGACGGATACATCGGTAACAATTGAAGGATGGGCGCCAGAATTTGCAGTTGCTTCCATCAAGTCAAAATTGCAGGAAAAAATAAGCGGCATTTGCATCGAAAGCCGTTGTGTTGAACTTGGTGATGAACCGCCATCTATGCTGGTTAATACAAAAATTGTACGACCGTTTGAATCTGTTACAAAAGATTATTCGGCACCGACATACAGAGAAACCGACCCAAGTATGGTTATGTCGTTTTTCTTTTTTATATTTTTTGGTATTATGCTTGCCGATGCAGGTTACGGACTTATTATGGCGGTTGCCGGACTTTTAATCGGGATTTTTGTCAAATTTGAAAAACCTCTTAGGCGTATGATTTTGATGTTTGGTATTTGTGGTATTTCGGGGATTATTTTTGGGCTTTTATTTGGAGGCTTTTTTGCTATCGAAGGATTACCGCCACTATGGTTTAATCCACTTGATGACCCGATTACAATGCTAGTGTTTTCGTTAACTTTGGGAGCTATCCATTTGCTTGTTGGTTATACTCTAAAATCAATCGGCACAATCAGAGTCGGGCTTGCTCCTAGCCTTAGCAAAAGGGTCAAGCTACTAAGAATATTTGATGGGTTATTTGAGTCAATTTTTATGTATGCACTATTTGGCGGCATTTTGTTCTTGCTTCTGCCCATAGTATTTAGTCATAACAATTTCCCCTTTATTCCTGTTTCTATTGCACTACTTGTGACGGCTATTACAGGTATTCTTTTGACTAGCGGAAGAAGGTCACCCAGCCTCAGTGGCAAGATAATCGGTGGTTTTGGTGGACTATATCGTCTAATCAATGTGTTTTCAGATGTGCTAAGCTATGCCCGTCTTTTTGGATTAGCACTTGCAAGCGGTGCGATAGCTATGGCATTTAACCAAATAGGTTTGCTTGTTGTCGGAGTGCCTATTGTTGGTTATGTACTTGGTGTTATAGCTCTTATTATACTGCACGCTTTTAACTTTGCACTTTCGGCACTTGCTGCGTATGTCCATAATATACGCTTGCAATATGTTGAATTCTTTGGCAAGTTTTATGACGGGAACGGAAGGTTTTTTGCTCCACTAGGAGAAAATACCAAATATGTGAGATTTGTAGAGTAGACAAAATATTTTATTCGGAGGATTATAATAATTATGACTTTAGGTATTGCATTAGCACTTGCCGGCGCTGCGATTGCTATAATAATCGCTGCTGTAGGCTCAACAATCGGAGTAGGTAAGATAAGTTCGGCTTCTAATGGACTTTTGAGCAAAGAGCCAAAATATTTTTCGCGCTTATTAATTTTGATGCTTTTGCCGTCGTCGCAAAGTATTTATGCACTGACGGTTGCGTTTATGATATTTGTTCGGATAGGTATTTTGCCTGGAGCTGAACTGCAAACAATTACTACCGACACAGGACTTGCAATTTTGTTTTTATGTTTGCCTGTCGCTGTTATTGGCGGTGTCAGTACGATTGTGCAAGGGAATGTAGGTGTAACTGCGGTAAGTATGTTTGCAAAACAAAACAAAATGTTTGGTAGCAGTATATTAATCATATCGGCATCCGAGGTTTTTGCACTGTTTGGTTTTTTGATAAGTATGCTCGGAGTGCTTTTTATAGATTTAGAAGCAGTGAGTGTACAGGTTCCTCAATATATTGCAGGCATTCAGTCTGTACTTTATACGATACTATAATATGTTTGACAAAGATAATTTTTTAGAAGATATTCGGAAATCTGCAGAACTGCAAGCCGAGTCGCTGATTATGACAGCAAAACAAAAGCAAGAAGATTCGCTTAATGTTTTGGAAAAAGCCTTGTCAGACCAAGCCGAGCTTGAACATCAAAGAACACTAATTGATGCGGAGCAAATTTTGTCGCATCGTGCTACCGATACAAGGATTACAAAGCAAAAAATAGTATTATCAGCAAAGCAAAAAATAGTTGATTCAGTTTATTATGAGGCAAGGCAATTTATTTTGGATATGTCTGATTCGGAGTATTTTGATTTTATCGGCGGACTTATAGCAAAGCATGCTGTTAATAACGATAAGGTTATTTTTGCAGATCGTGACAAAAAACGAATTCCAAAAGACTTTTTAGACTTAGTTGCAACAAAACACAAATTAAAACTCTATATAGCCGATAAGACACATTCGGATTTAGGCGGTGTCATTTTAGAGGGCAAAAATTACGACAAAAATTTGACTCTTGAAACATTGTTAAAACTAATTAGACAAAAAACAGAAAATGATGTTGCAGAGTTATTGTTTTCTTAAGTAACCACTGATTAAAGATGAGCAATCAAAATATTTATGCTAATACAATCGCCGAATATCAATCAAGCCAGCTCTTAGGGCGTGACAAGTTGTACCGAATTGCCGGCACTAAGTTTGTTGATGCGATTAGAATATTAATCGGATACGGATACGCAGGAGATTATGTTATTTCTGATAGTTATGATATAGATACCTTTATTGTAAAACAAATCAGGCAACTTTTTGAGTTTGTTAAAGAAAATTCTACGACAGAGACACTATCCAAAATTTTGTTTAACAAATTTATTTATTCTGACGCAAAAATTTTATTCAAATCTCGTCTTGTTAAAACTGATGTTTCTTCTATGCTATACCTAGAGAGTGATAAGATGATGGAAGCTTTTGACAATCAGCGATACGATGAGCTGTCCGAATATATGCAAAAAGCTATCAATGAACTTACACAAAACTCATCAGCAAAAGAAATTGATTTAGCTTTTGAAAATGCAATGCATTCCGAAAATCTTATGCTTGCTACAGAAATCAGTTCAAACCTCGTGCAATACTTCAGGCGAGAAATCGACATAACAAATATTATCACAGCTTATCGTTTTAGGCAAGCAGGATATAATCCAGAGGACGCATTGCCGGAGTTGTTTGAGGGCGGAGAAATTAGTTTGGACGATATAATATCGGGTGACTATAAGGGGACAATTTATGATGACGCCTATGGATTATTAGAGTTAGGTAATATGCAAAAATTCCGTAAGCATACCGGTCAAATTATTTTTGATACGATAAAAAATGAGTTTACAAATTTTGGAGGATACGGACCGTTTTTGAAATATGTTTTGTATATGCTATCAGAGTTTAGAGTTGTTAGATTTATTTTGATTTGTTCAAAAAATAAAATCCCTTTTAGTTTAGATGATTTAAGGAGTTTGGACGATGACTTTTGAGTCTGGAAAAATTGGTGCAATCGGTGATAAAGACAGTATTTTGGCATTCAAAGCTATCGGAGTCGAAGTTTTTGTTGTTGACACTCCGATAGAAGCAGATGAAGTACTAAAAACTATTAGAAAAAAGCAATATTCGGTTGTTTTTCTTACCGAAGAGTTAGCATCTGCAATGACTAATACTCTGCAAAAATTAAAAACAAATACTTTCCCTACAATTATCTTGATTCCGTCAGCTTCGGGTGCAGGCAACGGGTTTGCACAAGAAAATCTAAAAAAAGATATCGAAAAAGCACTCGGCACAGGATTGTAAGGTTCCAAGAAATTTAGGAGAAAAATCATATGAAAGGCAAAATTGTAAAAATTTCAGGACCTTTGGTTGTTGCAGAGGGTATGGCTAATGTCAAGATGTATGATGTTGTGCGTGTGTCAAAGCACAAACTTATCGGCGAAATAATAGAACTTCGTGGGGACAAGGCATCAATTCAGGTTTATGAAGACACTAGTATGATTGGACCGGGTGAGGAAGTTGTTTCTTTGCAGATGCCGTTATCGGCAGAATTAGGTCCCGGACTTTTAGGCGGGATTTTTGACGGAATCGGTCGCCCTTTGGATGAACTTCTCAAACAATACGGTAATCGCATAGGGCGGGGTGCTCAAATCCAATCGCTTGACCGCAAAAAAAAGTGGGATTTTGTACCGACAAAAAAAATAGGCGATACAGTCGTTGCCGGCGATGTAATAGGGGTGGTGCAAGAAACAGAAGTTGTCAAGCACTATATAATGATTCCTTTTGGTACTAGTGGAAAGATTACTGACATCAAAAAAGGCGAATTTGCGATAGAGGACATAATTGCAGTAGTCAAAGATAATAATGGAAATAAGTCTGACATCTGTATGCTTCAGCATTGGGCGGTTCGTAAGGGGCGCCAATATGCCGAAAAAATTGCACCGGATGAGCTTATGGTTACAGGACAACGGGTTATTGACACACTATTTCCGATTGCAAAAGGTGGAGTTGCCGCTGTTCCAGGACCGTTTGGTTCGGGAAAAACTGTGGTTCAACACCAGATAGCAAAATGGGCGGATGCGGACATTGTTGTTTATATCGGATGTGGTGAAAGGGGCAACGAAATTACAGATGTCCTTAACGAGTTTACACAGCTGATTGACCCAAAGACAGGTGCAAGTCTTATGAAACGCACTGTTTTGATTGCTAATACATCTGATATGCCGGTTGCAGCTCGTGAAGCAAGTATATATACAGGTATAACAATCGCCGAGTATTTTCGTGATATGGGATATTCGGTCGCTGTAATGGCGGATTCTACATCACGCTGGGCAGAGGCACTACGGGAAATGGGCGGACGCCTAGAGGAAATGCCCGGTGACGAAGGTTACCCTGCATATTTGTCATCTCGTTTGGCAGAGTTCTATGAGAGAGCTGGCAAAGTCAAGTTATTAGGTTCAGAACAAAAAACAGGTGCTGTCACAGTAATCGGAGCTGTTTCTCCACCGGGCGGAGATGTGTTTGAACCGGTTACACAAGCTACATTACGCATTGTAAAAGTATTTTGGGGATTAAGTGCCTCCCTTGCATATAAGCGCCATTTTCCTGCGATAGATTGGCTGACAAGTTACTCCTTGTATGATGACCGCCTAAAAAAATGGTTTGACAAAAATGTCGCAGAGGAATACAATGTGCTTAGGGCGTTAGTTGCACAGATTTTGCACGAAGAAGCCAAACTTAACGAAATCGTAAAACTTATAGGAATGGATGCGCTTTCTTCGGCAGACCGTCTTATTATGGATACTGCAAAATCAATCAGAGAAGACTACTTGCATCAAAATGCTTTCCACGAAACTGATTCGTATACTTCTCCGATTAAGCAGTTTAGAATGCTTGGGCTAATAATTGAGTATTATAAGCTTGGTCAAAAAGCAATTGGTGACGGTGTTGATTTTGAGGAAATCTTGAAAATTGAAACACGAAACAAAATCGGCAGAGCAAAATATATAACAGAAAATAATTCAAAAGAATTTGATGAAATTCTAAGAGAACTTAGGGAGCAGTTCTTGTTATTAAGTGAAAATTTAGGATAATTATGGTAAAAGAATACAAAAGTGTTACCGATGTTGTTGGTCCTTTGATGATGATTCAAGGGGTTGACGGTGCAAAATATAACGAACTTGTCGAAATTGAACAAGCTAACGGAGAAATTCGCAAAGGCAAAGTCTTAGAAGTAGACCGTGATTATGCGCTTGTTCAGTTGTTCGAGTCAAACCGTGGGCTAAAAATCTCCTCGGCAAAAGCCAGATTTTTGGGACGGGGACTTGAACTTGGTGTGTCAGGTGATTTGCTAGGACGGAGTTTTAACGGAATGGGCAATCCGATTGACGGAGGAGAGCCTATATTAGCAGAAAAACATTCTGATATTAACGGCCGTCCTCTCAATCCTTTTGCCCGTGCTTATCCTAACGAGTTTATCCAGACAGGTATCTCGGCGATTGACGGTCTTAATACACTGGTTAGAGGTCAAAAACTACCGGTATTTTCGGCAAGCGGTTTGCCTCACGCAGAGTTAGCGGCACAAATCGCAAGGCAGGCTACAGTTTTGAATTCAGCTAATTCGGATTTTGCGGTTGTATTTGCCGCTGTTGGTATTACGCACGAAGAAGCTGACTTTTTTATTAGTGATTTTAACCGCACAGGGACTATCGAAAGAGCTGCTTTGTTTATCAATCTTGCGTCTGACCCTGCAATAGAACGAATTGCAACTCCTCGTATGGCACTTACCGCAGCCGAATATTTGGCATACGATATGGGAATGCATGTGCTTGTCATAATTACCGACATTACTAATTATGCGGAGGCGCTTAGAGAGGTTTCGGCAGCAAGAAAAGAAATCCCCGGACGGCGAGGTTATCCCGGTTATATGTATACAGACTTAGCCTCAATATACGAACGAGCCGGCAAACTAAAAGACTCAAAAGGCTCAATAACCCAAATACCTATTTTGACAATGCCTGAGGAAGACAAAGCGCATCCGATTCCTGACTTGACAGGTTATATTACCGAAGGTCAAATTATTCTCTCATGCGAATTGCACAAAAAAAATTGTGTACCGCCGATAGATGTATTACCTAGCTTGTCACGACTCAAAGATAAGGGTATAGGTGTAGGAAAAACACGGGAAGATCATGCCGATACTATGAATCAATTATTCGCTGCTTATGCTACGGGTAAAGAAAACAAGGAATTGTCAACGATTTTGGGCGAGGCAGCTTTGACTGAAATTGACAAAAAATATGCAAAATTTGCTGACGAATTTGAAAAACAATATATCTCGCAAGGGTTTGAAAAAAATCGCTCAATAGAGGATACCTTAAATCTTGGTTGGAAATTGCTAGAAATTTTACCTGAATCCGAATTAAAAAGAATCCGCAAAGAACATATTAAAAAATACTATGGCGCAAAATCAAATTAACCCGACACGGATTGAGCTTAGAAAATGCAAGACCCGTCTCAAATCAGCTACGGCAGGGCATAAACTTCTTAAAGATAAGTTGGACGAAATGGTTCGGCAGTTTTTGACATTAGCAAGAAAAGCCCAGCAAATGCGTCAGGAAGTTGAATCAGAATTATTAAGTATATTTAAGTCCTTTGCGTTAGCCCGTGCAATTGTTGGTAGTCAAGAAATCGAATCAGCACTTTATATGCCTACAATGTCTGTTGCTGTCCAAACAGCCACAAAAAGCATTATGGGTGTTACTGTGCCGATAATTAAAACAAAACTCCCTGAACAAAAAGCATCGCTGCCATATGCGCTTGCTTCAGCTCCGCCCGAACTTGACCAAGCAATTTTTAAGTTTTATGATTTTGTACAAAAGCTTATCAAACTTGGGGAGTCAGAAAAAATATGTGCTTTGCTAGCCGAAGAAATGGAAAAAACACGCCGTCGTGTTAATGCGTTAGAATATATTATGATTCCTGAGTTAAAAAACTCAATCCAATACATTCAAATGAAACTAGACGAAAACGAACGAGCCGCATTAGTTAGGCTAATGAAAGTCAAAGAAAAACTAGAAAAAGAAGATTAGAAGGTGAATGTAAAGTATGGTTTGCCCTATGGTATTGGCGAAAATAAAAAGATGTTGCACTAAAATTATTAGGAGGTCTAAATGACAAGTGGCGAACGAGCATTTTTGATAACATGGGCAATATTGCTTGGAGCCTTAGCAATAGGTATACCACTAAATATTATTATTTTTAGAATACGATATAAGTGGTTCTTACGCAAAGTCGCAGACGAGCGATATGATAGAGCGCTTAAATCTGGCAAAAAGCTTCAATGGTTTGGTGGTATAAGAAGAACAATAGTTATTTTTGAAATTGCCTCAATATACCTTTCTTTAGGTGATATTGATAATTTTGAAAAGCAATTAAATAAAGCAGTTAGTCAAAAAATACTTGCAGCAAGATATTATTGGACAACATTTGCAAAACTCTTAAACAAAGATTTAGATGGAGCAAGGGAGCAGTATGCTATTTTCTTAAACTGTCCAAAAGTTTTGCACAAATTGCTCAAGCCTTATGAATACTACAATAATATTCTGTTAGCGGCATTTACCTATGAAGAGGGAAATTATCAATTTGCAAAGGAACGCATAGAACAAATTTATCCGCAACTGTCTAATTCTTTGACACTCAAATATTTTGCAAGTGCATTACAAAATATAGAGGGACAGCAAGGACAAATAACAAATTAACTTATAACACTTTTTCTAGCTGTAACTATCTACTACATTTGTTTTGTCTAAATATATGCAAAAAAAGACTGTCTTGATTGAGGCAGTTTTTTTGCATAAAACAAGTTGGCTTACAGCATATTAGCAATATGAAGTGGACACAAAACCAAATCAACAGTCCTTTTGTCAACTGTGATGAGAGAGAAAGTGTGGTTGACGGAATGCAAAATCTTGATGGGGGTGGTAATAATGGCAACTAAAGCAGAAGTTTTGCGTAACAAAAAATACTCGGAATATATAGCGGCAATTACCCC
>WQVM01000011.1 GCA_009783985.1 Bacillota bacterium
AGGCAAAGGAACGGCTTGTATATAAGCGGGTGTTTGTGCTCCGCTTTTTTCTAACTTGAGGGTAAATCCGCCCTCGGTTATTTCCATTTTGTTAAGGTCTGATTTTTCAAACAGTCCCATAACGGCTTTTATTACTCTTATGTCCATAGTAAATCCTTTTTATAATTATGAATTATAAATGATAAATTATAAATTGTTGTCAACCTTAGTAAAAATATTTGCCCGCAATTTATAATTTATAATTCATAATTTATATTTTCCTAAATGCTAACACGCAGTTATGTCCGCCAAATCCGAAAGTGCTTGACATTGCGAAGGTTACATTAGCTTTGCGTGCTTTATTCGGTATATAATCAAGGTCGCATTCGGGGTCTTTTTCGGCATAACCGGCTGTCGGAGGAAGCACCCCCGTATGGAGAGCCATTACGGATACAATCGCCTCAACCGCACCCGCAGCACCCAGCATATGACCCGTCATTGACTTAGTACTGCTCATAGGTATTTTGTCCGCTCTATCACCAAAAGCCAGCCTAACTGCCGCCGTCTCTGTCTTATCATTAAACGGCGTGCTTGTCCCGTGCGCATTGATATACACGCTATCAGTATCCTTTAGTTCCGCCGCCGCAATTTTGAGTGCCCTTGCCGCACCGCTACCACCCGGCATAGGTGCTGTAACATGGTGAGCGTCGCAGGTATTGCCGTACCCTACTATCTCGGCATAAATTCTTGCACCTCGTTTTTTGGCGTGCTCATAATCCTCAACAATCAATGCACCGCCACCCTCACCCATAACAAATCCGTCCCGTCTTTTGTCAAAAGGAATCGACGCACACTTGGGGTCACTCCGCTGAGTAAGCGCCATCATATTTTGAAAACCCGCAAGAGCAAGTTTATTGATAGCCGCCTCGCTACCGCCCGCAATAATCGCATCGGCTCTGCCTGCTTTAATCGCAAGATATGCCTCGCCGATACAGTTAGCACCCGTAGCACACGCTGTAATAACCGCCATATTGACACCGCCCGCCTTGTACTTGATAGCAATCAGACCTGCGGCAATATTGATAATAGTCATCGGAATAAAGTTAGCAGACACTCTTGACGGACCTCTTTCGGCTAGCTTGTTAGTCTCACCGACAAAGGTATTGATACCACCCTTACCACTACCAAAATACACTCCAAAACGGTCGGGGTCAACCTTGCCCTCAATTCCGCTGTCGGCAACCGCTTGAGCCGCAGATGCAAGCGCATATTGTGAGTACAAGTCAAGTTTTCTCGCCTCGTTAAAATCCATATACAAAGCAGGGTCAAAATCCTTAACTTCCGCCGCGATTTTGACCTTGCAATCTTCCGTGTCAAACTTGGTGATATTACCGATACCAACCTTACCCGCCGACAGACTTTTCCAAAAATCTGCGATATTATTGCCGACGGGCGTTACACAACCCATTCCTGTTATTACTACTCGTTGTGACATATGTTAATCCTCTCTTAAACGCAAATAGTATTATATTGAATATTCAATATAACCTATTGCTACTATTGAATAGAACTCTTACCCCAGATTTCCCTTACACGCTCAGTCCGCCGTCTACTCTTATTACCTGCGCCGTAATATAATCCGCGGCGGGAGATGCCAAATACCCCACAATATTAGCAATATCGGTTGGCACACCAAACCGGCCAAGCGGGATATGCCCTGCGACTTTGCTCTTAAGGTCATCTTTAAGAACTTGCGTCATAGCCGTGTCAATAAATCCGGGGGCAACCGCATTAACGGTGATTCCTCTTGACGCAACTTCCTTGGCAAGAGACTTAGTAAGCCCAATCATACCCGCCTTTGATGCCGAATAATTACCTTGACCCGGATTGCCGTCACAACCGGCGGTAGAACTTATATTAATAATTTTGCCCGATTTATTCCTAATCATTCTGCCAACCGCATGGCGAGACATATTAAAAGCACCTTTAAGATTGATATCCAAAACCAAATCCCAATCGGATTCTTTCATTTGCATAAGGAGCATATCACGGGTAATGCCTGCATTGTTGACAAGTATATCAATCGCCCCAAAGTCAGCGGCGATTTTGTCAGTAATCTCTTTGCACTTGTCAAAATCGCTGACATCGCACTCATAATATTGACAACGCCGCTTATGTTTGGCTACAGCCGCTACGGTTTCCTCAACCTCAGCCTTATCCCCGACATAAACCACGGCAATATCCGCACCTTGGCTCGCAAGTCGCTCACATATAGCCCGCCCGATTCCGCGCGAACCTCCTGTAACTACGGCAACCTTGCCGCTAAGGTCAAATGATTTTTTAAGTGTCATATTGTTTCCTTTATAATTATAAGTTATAAATTATAAGTTGTTGGCTAGTAATTAAATAAGATACTACTTGTCCGTCATTTATATTTTATAATTTATAATTATCAACTACCTTCGCTTCGGGTATAATTTTAGTCAGTAGTCCTGTTAGTACATTTCCCGCACCGCATTCGACCCATTCGGTTGCACCGTCTTTTGCCATATTAAGGATTGTGTCAACCCAGCGTACAGGAGAGTTGATTTGTTTGCTTATATTGTCCGCATAAGGAGCAGCATATGGGGTAGCCGTCATATTGCCGTATATAGGCAAGCACGGAGCGTTTATATTAACCCCTTTTAGATATTCCGCCATTTTGCTTGCGGCATCCGTCATATACGGACTATGGAAAGCTCCCGCAACAGCAAGTTTTATAGCTCTTGCACCCTTAGCTTTGAGTGCATCAATTGCGGCGTCTAAATCATTCTTACCCGATATGACTGTTTGGGTAGGAGCGTTATAATTGACACAAGTTACATCACTAAATTCTTTGATTGTTTCTTCAATCGCTTTAGCGTCTAATCCAATTATCGCCGCCATACTGCCGCTGTTTTTGACGCAACATTCTTCCATAAACTCGGCTCGTTTTATAACTAAGTCAAAAGCGTCTTGGTCTTTTAACATTCCAGAAGCGGCAAGTGCAGGTATCTCACCCAAACTAAATCCTGCCACCATATCGGCTTTTATACTTTTTTCTTCTAATGCCCTGTATGCCGCAAGTCCCACACAAAAAAGTGCAGGTTGTGCATTGATAGTTTTGGTAAGCTCGTCCTTCGGACCTTCAAAACACAACTCTGTTATTCCTTTGCGTTTTTTCTCCGCCATATCAAAAATTTTACGCGCCGCCGCAGACGACTCGTATAAATCCTTGCCCATACCGGGGAATTGTGCCCCCTGCCCCGAAAATAATACTGCTAGTTTGCTCATTTTATAATCTATAGCTTTCTTTAATAGAGATTATAAATTATAAATTATAAATTATAAGTTGTTGGCTAGTAATTAAATAAGATAATACCTGTCCGTCATTTATAATTTATAACTTATAATTTATAATCGCCTGCTCTGCCCCGTCCATTATATCCTTAATAATCTCCGCCGCTGTTTGTTCGGCTTTAACCATAGCGGCAACTTGCCCCGCCATAAAACATCCGTTTTCTTCATCTCCGTCAACCGCCGCAAGACGCAAACAGCCTCCGAATTTTTTCTCAAGCTCCTCGTTGCTGACAGTATTGTCATACTCAAACTCAAACATTTTTCGGCTAAAAGGAGATTTGATACTTCTTACAGGGTGACCAAGCCTTTTTCCTGTAATAATACTGTCAATATCTCTTGCCATAAGCACTCGTTTTTTGTAGTTTTCGTGTATACCACATTCTTTAGCGACCAAAAATCTTGTACCGATTTGCAAACCTTGTGCGCCCATAACAAAAGTCGCCGCCGCTTGCCGTCCGTCCGCAATTCCGCCCGCCGCCACTACAGGAATATCCACACAGTCAACAACTTGTGGCAAAAGTGCCATAGTGCTAAGCTCACCCACATGACCGCCCGCTTCCGAACCCTCGGCGATGACCGCCGTTGCTCCGCTTTTTGCCATCATTCTTGCGTGTGCCGTTGATGCCACCACAGGCAAAACCTTAATCCCTGCGGCTATCCAATCTTTCATATATATTGCGGGATTACCTGCGCCTGTAGTTATTACGGGGACTTTTTCTTCTATTACAACTTGTGCCGCCTCTTTAGCATAGGGCGACATAAGCATAATATTGACCCCGTATGGTTTTTTGGTCAATTTTTTGATTGCCTTAATCTCAGCACGCAATTGCTCGCCGTTAGAATTCATGGCGGCGATAAGCCCAAGCCCCCCCGCATTACTGACAGCGGCGGCAAGTTTTGCGTCGGCAATCCACGCCATACCCCCTTGTATTATGGGGTATTTGATTTTGAGAAGAGAACAAAGTTTTGTTGGAATCACGGAGCAACTCCTTGCTAACGAATAACGAAAGGCAAGAAAATTTTTTTCTAAGTCAACCGTTATTCATTATTCGTTATTAGCTATTCGTTAAGTTTCTTTATTTCTTGCTATCAATAAAAGCCGTCAAGTCCCCTACTGTCTTAATAGTAGTCGGGTCCATAGAGTCTGTATCAATGCCAAATTCGTCACCGATTTGCATAATCATATCGACCATATCAAGCGAATCAAGTTTTAAGTCATCGACAAAAGTAGTCTTGTCGGTAATGCTGCTTTCGGCAACGCCTCTGCTGTCCGCTAATAATTTTGCGAGTTTTTGTTGTGTAGCCATTTTTTTATCTCCTTTAATACGGACTATGCCGCGTGTTAAACTTTTTTAAGGGACTGGAATAACAGAGTTGCTAGTTGTAGGGGCGGGCGTCCCCGACCGCCTAATAACAATTACTATTCAGGCGGTCGAGGACGCCCGCCCCTACAACTTGACAACCATATTGCAAGCTATTCTCGTATTTATATAATACCATATAATAGTTTGAATGTCAAACTATTCTTCACCTGTTTCCAAAATTTACCATTCTATTATCGCCGCACCGCCGCTCATTCCGGCTCCGAACGCCGCAATTAACAGCTTGTCCCCTTTTTTGAATGTTCCGTTACGGCTGTGGGTATCAAGCATAATAGGAATACACGCACTCGAAGTATTGCCGAATTCCGATATATTCTCCAAAATTCTTTCTTTTGGAATCCCTAACTTAATCCGTGCGGTTTCGATAATCCGCATATTAGCTTGATGCGGCAAAAAGTAATCAATATCCGAAGCCTTTAGTTTGGCACACTTTAGCACATCCTCAATACTGTCTACCAAACATCCCACCGCAAACTTATATACTTCGGGTCCGTTCATCTCAAGCCGCTGTGTATCACATCTATTGACATTATGGCTGTCATCATACGGAAAGTTACCCGTGCGGCGAGTTATCCTAAGGATGCTGTCATCACCTTTTGTTACAAGACGGCTAGCCAAAAGATTACCGCCTTCTTCCAGTACAACTGCGCCGGCTCCGTCCCCAAATAATATACAAGTCGCCCTATCTGTATAGTCGGCGATATTGCTAAGCTGCTCGGAACTAACAAGCAATACCCGCTTAGCAAGTTTTGCCTTGATATACGCCGAAGCGGTTTCTAATCCGTACACAAACCCCGTGCAAGCGGCATTGAGGTCAAAAGCAGGACAAGTAGCACCGATTTCCTTTTGAATCATTGCCGACAAGTGAGGCGAAATCATATCACCTAGTACAGTCGTGCAAATAATAAGGTCAAGTGTGTCAGCTTTGATTTTAGCCGAAGCTAATGCCGCTTTTGCCGCCACAGCAGACAGACTAAGAAGTGTCTCATCTGTGATAATTCGGCGTGTTTTAATCCCTGTACGGGTTGTAATCCACTCGTCGCTTGTGTCGACCATCTCCGATAGTCGCTTATTATCTAAAACAAAACGGGGCAAAGCTCCGCCTGTCCCGATTATCTTGAGAGCCATATAATTATATTACCATATAAACCACACCCTAGTCAAATAAATGTGGCTTTGATTTTTGAAAAATACGCAAAAATGCTCGAAGTTGAGCAAAGATGTGCGATTTTGTGCAAAGTTAATGTAAAAGGCATAATGCATAACGCATAATGTCGGGCGAGAAAGCAATCTAGTACATTATCAATCAAAACACTCGTCAACCATTATGCATTTTGCGTTTTGCATTATTTTATCATTGGTTTTTTATCCATTTGACCGCAAGTCCGAACCAACTCGCCACATGAGGGTTTTTCATATCGGGGTTGTCCTCTGCGGTTTCCGGCGTTGCAAGACTCAATCCGTGCTCGCCTTTGGGATAAATATGTGCTTCGAAAGGCACATTTTTTTGTCTGAGTGCAGTGATAAGCAACAAAGCGTTTTCTACCGGCACAACCTTGTCGTCCACTGTATGCCAAACAAATACAGGGGGGCAATTATAAGTAACACTTTTTTCTAAGGATACTGCTTCTAATTTACCAAAATCACCGCCTAGCAGATTATCAAAAGTGCCTCTATGTCCGTATGCGCCGGCAGAAATAACAGGATAGCAAAGAACAACCGAATTAGGACAGTAGTCCGCCGCACTACATTGCATATAATCATGCAGATAATCCTGCTGCCATTGGGTCGCCAAAGTCGCCGCCAAATGACCGCCCGCACTGAACCCCATAACCGTAATTTTTTTGGGATTAATATTATATGCCGCCGAGTTGTCACGCAAATGCTTAACCGCCGAAGCAAGTTGATGAATCTGCGTAGGATAGCGAGCAGGCGCAATTGAGTAATCCAGTACAAAAGCGGATATGCCTTTGTTAACCAGCTCCTCAGCCACAGGCGCTCCCTCACGAGGACTGACAAATCCATATCCGCCGCCGGGGCAAATGACTACCGCACGCACAGGTTTTGAGCTAGCCGGAGCAAGGTATGCCGTAAGCGTAGCACCGTCTTTTAGTCTTACTTGTTTTTCCATAATTATATGCATTCCTCCTAAGGCAACGCTACAAATAGACTTTAGCTGTGCCTCCAATCAACTTAAATTCTCCTAAGAATTCTTCGAGTATATACCTAATTATACCAAACAAATCTAATCTTGTCAACTATCTTATACATTACTCCCAAAGTTAAACGCCAAGCATTTGTCAATATATAGCAATAACAAGCCCTCAACCCGCCTAAATCAACCAGTTTACTTCAAGATCACTCAGTATGTACAAGATTCCTGCTTGTTAGGACAAATGGGACCCGTTGTATTTGTGACACCCCTGCCCCCATTTGTTAATAGTTTATCATTCCTATCATTTTTCACTTCCTTGTAAAATTTTCTCTAACTCTTTCCATTCTTTTTTATGGTGCAAGGTCAAAGCATTGCGAAATTTCTTCCCGGCAAAAAGAGAAAATATAGGGTCAAGTATTTTCCCTATACCTTTATAACCTGCTCGCAATTCTTCTTCAAGCACAAGTCCGTTTTCTGTGTCGGTAAATTTAAGTCCAACATAGACAGGCACATTCAATTTCATTTTTTTACATTGAACAACTATCTCATTCGGTCTATTCGCAACAATTATTTTCGCATAAGATTTTAACCTGTGTTTTGGGCTGATGTTTTGGTCAAAGAAAACTACATCGCCCACAGGACTATTCTTTCCGCGTTTTACAATATGATATTGACGATGCTCAGGCAACCAGTTTGAATATGCTGCGTCATTTGGTTCAATCATAAAATCGTAAAACTGCTCGGCTTTGCCATTCAGCAATTCGCTTTTCATTTTGTGAACAATCATTTTTGATTTTCCTTTCCATTTCGTATTTTTCTTATATTCCAACAAATGGGCAAAATGGGGACGAACATAAGTGATAATGCCTAAGAGTTGATAAGCAGATTGGGTTCTTTTTTAGACTCATTTCTTAGATTATATCTTCCAAAATATTTATCCTCTAACGGTATCCATTCTGTTGCAAATCTCTCATATTTGTCAGGATTTCGTTTTTTGATTCGCTTTAGTTGAGTTTCTTTGTCTATATCCAAAAATACAAAGAAATCATAATATTGTCTTAGGTTAGGACTAGTGCTGTAACAACCCTCTATAATTGTTATAGGCTTTGGGGTGATTGTTATAGGGGTGATTTTTTGAGTTAGGCAATTATACTTATTGTAGATTAGCGAGTGCGGATTAGTTTTTAGCTTTACCAACACTTCTTGCTCTAATCGTATTGCATCTAAACTCACATCGGGCAAAGACATTTCCTGCCCCTCTTGCAAAAAGAAATCGTCCGCATGAATTATATTACAATCTATTACCTCAGATATTTGAGCCGCCAATGTTGTCTTGCCTGCCCCCGAAGGACCGTCTATAGCAAAAATACAGCCCTTTGGATAATCTTTTATTTTTGCAAGTATTAGATTATTTACATTCATAAAA
Organism: Bacillota bacterium; assembly: GCA_009783985.1. GTDB lineage: Bacteria > Bacillota > Clostridia > Christensenellales > Pumilibacteraceae > WQVM01. The sequence continues at coordinate 8,321 of WQVM01000011.1, forward strand.
CTTATACTTATGTGATAAATCGAAATCTCATCTAACTCAAATGCTCGATTTATCCACACACTCTCCGTTTTTTAATCCATCTCAATACATTTACATTATATTGGGCATCTTTACTACACCTAAGTCCTATATACCTTATGCACTTCTTCTACGCCCTCTATCTTCTTAATCAGGTTGTCCACATCTGCCATCTTGTGGACGGTTACCGTCATATCAATTACCGTCTCATCAATCTTGCCCTTGCGGGCGTTGATACTCTCAACCCCAAGTTTAAGCTGCGAAACAACCGTTGTAATCTTAACAAGTAAATTATTTGTAGTCACCGCTCTGATTTTAAGTCCGACACCAAAACCACCCCTTGTTTCTTCCCCGTCCCACTCGGTATCAATAAGTCTTACAACTTCTGACCCTTTAAGATTAGGGCAAGATTTGCGATGGACGCTGACACCCCGTCCACGGCTTACATACCCGACAATAGGATCCCCCGGCACGGGACTGCAACATCTGGCAAGTTTGATTAGCATTCCGTCATCAAAACCCTTAACCCTGACACCCGCTTGACTCCTCTTGCGTGCCCTAGGAGTTATCTTGATTTCTTTTGCCTCTTGTTCCTTGCGATAAAAATCAACCAATTTGAGCAAGATTTGATTAACCGTAAAACCGCCATATCCCACCGCCGCATACATATCGTCCATATTGCTTATGACATACCGCTCCATAATTACATCAAGCCATTTTGGCACAAGCAATGCCGACCAATTATAACCGAGTTTTTTTGCCTCGGTCTCCAACATCTCTTTGCCACGCTTAATATTGTCATCCTTAGCCTCTTTCTTAAAAAATGACCTTATCTTAGACTTAGCTTGACTCGACTTAACAAACCTTAGCCAATCCCTTGACGGACCTTTGGAGTTAGCCGAAGTCAATATCTCTACATAGTCGCCGTTGTTGAGCTTGGTCTCTAGCGGAACTATCTTATTATTGATTTTCGCACCGACACACTTATTGCCCACCGCACTATGCACACTATACGCAAAGTCAAGAGTAGTCGCCCCCTTAGGAAGTATAACCACATCACCCTTAGGGGTAAAAATAAAAACCTGGTCACCGTAAAAGTCAACCTTGATATTTTCGTATAATTCTCGCGCGTCGGTAAGATTTTCGGAATCCTCCGCCGCACCTCTCAACCAACTTAGCTTGTCATCTAAATCACTTCCGCTTTTTTGCCCTTCCTTGTATTTCCAATGAGCGGCTACACCGTACTCGGCAATCTTGTGCATTTCGTGCGTACGGATTTGAATCTCAAAAGGCATCCCGAATCTTGTCATAACGGTGGTATGCAAGGACTGATAGTTGTTAGGCTTAGGCACAGCAATAAAATCTTTGAACCGTCCGGGGATAGGCTTCCATTTTTCGTGGATAAGCCCTAAGGCACCATAACAATCATTGACACTCTCAACAATTACCCGTACTGCGGTAAGGTCGTACAATTGGTCTATCGTCCTACCGTACTTGAGCATTTTTTTGTAGATACTATAAAAATGTTTTGGTCGTCCGCTGACCTCGCCCTTGATACCGCTCTCTTTGAGCATTTCTTCAAGGATACCACATATTGCGGCGACCTGCTCTCTCCGCTCATTGCGTTTGAGAGGAAGTGACTTGGCAAGCTCCGCATACTGCACAGGTTGCAAGGTTTTGAGACAACTGTCCTCCAGTTCACACTTGATATAAGACATACCCAGACGACTGGCAAGCGGCGCATAAATATCTAATGTTTCGTGAGCAAAAACAATTTGCCTCTCATTAGGCAATGCCTCAATCGTCCGCATATTATGCAGGCGGTCGGCTATCTTGATAAGTATAACCCTTATGTCCTTTGCCATAGCAAAAAACATTTTTCTAAAATTCTCTGCTTGTTCTTCCTCTTGACTTGCAAAAGTTATCTTAGCAAGCTTGGTCACGCTCTTGACAAGTTCGGTTATTTCCTCGCCAAATTCTGCTTTAAGCTCCGCCTCTGTTACGCTCGTATCCTCAAGCACATCATGCAGTAGTGCCGCCCCAACAACTTGATAATCGTCAATCCCAAGGTCAATCAAAAGATTAGCCACCGCAACAGGGTGTATAATATACGGCTCTCCGCTCAATCTCTTTTGCCCTGTGTGCTTATCTTCTGCGTATGTCAAAATACGGTCAATAATCTTGACCTGCTCTGCTGTATAAAGTTGTTTATACCGACTATTAAGTTGTTCCGCCTCTTTTTTCATTGTATTTGTGTCTACTATAGTATACATCATATGAGTGTATTATGCAAGCAAAAAGGGTTTGTCAATAAGGATAATTATTATTCGGGCAGCCGAGGACGTCTGCCCTACACTATATCTGTGCTGTACTTGTTTTTACAACTGTAGTCGTATGCCTAGTTGTAGGGGCGGATGTCCTCAGCCGCCTAACAACAATTATCCTTATTATTATAATATTGTCTTACCTATTCGGGCGGTCGAGAGTGTCTGCCCCTACGATAGGTGTCCGACGGCAATCGGTATTATCAATCTGTAGGGGATGCCGCCTTCGGCGTCCCCTACAATAATTATCCTTATTATATTTTTATAAAGGTGAGTATTCGGGCGGTCGAAGGCGAGCCGCCCCTACCTCTGTCCACGCTATACTGTCTTTTGGGCGGTAATTGTATACACCCAATCATCAAAGATCAGAAAAACAGCTACACAAGACAATCCAAGTGTAGGGGCAAGCATTGCTCGCCCTAATAACAATTATCTTTATTATAACATAAAGACAAGTATTCGGGCGGTCGAGGACGCCCGCCCCTACGCTCCAATCTGCTCCTAAAAACAAAAAACGACCCTAACTAAGGTCGTTTTTGTTTATTATTTATCATTTTTTAACTTTCGCTGACAGCTATGGCGGTTTTTTGTTTTTTGCTTATTGGTTGACCGCCTTTATTTTGCTTTTTCTTTTTATACCCTGCCCATGTTTCGGCAAGACCTACCCAAATTCCGGGTGTTATAAATGTTGTACTAAAGATACCTGCGGCAAAGCCTACGATAATCGGTGCTACAAAGATTCTTACACTCGGCACTCCGAATATCGCAAGTACAGCTATCGACACAATTGTAGTCAGCGTGGTTACTAGCGTTCTTGTAAGTGTTTCTTTGATAGATAGGTTGGTAATATACGCAAGCGACTTGTCTTTGAGCATTAAGTTCTTTTGATTTTCCCGCACTCGGTCAAACACTATAATATTGTCGTTGATTGAGTATCCGACAACGGTGAGTAGGACGGCTATAAATGTCGCACCTATCTCCATCCTTGTAATTGCCATAAAAGCAAACACTATGATAACATCGTGCAATAGCCCTATTATAGTAGCTACACCCTGCAAGAATTGGAATCGCCATGCGATATAGATTAGCAACAATATTGATATGACTATGATAGCGATTATAGTATTGCGGATAAGCTCGCTACTTATTGTCGCACTCACCGAATCGCCTTGAATAACATAACCGTCAAATGTGGTCGGGAATAACTCTCTTTGCAGATAATCCCTAAGTGCTGCGTTAAGCTGGAGCATTCTTGCATCATCAAATCCAGCTACAGGTCTAAAATTAATTCTTAATGATGCGTTATCGCCCTCACCTTGCCTCAAAAAGTTGTTCCTTACGCTAATGTTGTAATTAGTTCCTTCAAACTCAAAGCCTTCAATTCTGCTTCTAATATAGTTAAATTTTTCTCTATCGGTTTCGCCTTGTGTCATTTGACTATGCTCTACCGTAATTGAATACCCACCCACAAAGTCCATACCTAAATTGAGCGGATAGCGTCCAGTGAATCCAACAATAATCATTACAACCATAGCAATAAGGATTGGTATAAACGGCGTAAGGAAAAGCGTCCGCCTATGCTCGATAAGCCGAAATTCCTTATTATGGGGATTTATCTTGTTAAAAAACTTTTTCATTCTGACACTTTAGCTGTTTTTTATTTTTGGTTTTTATACTACCGGTACCGGCTCCGGTGCAAACGGAACTGACTCCTTGTCCCTACCTTTTTTGCTGCCTTTGTCAAAGTCGTCCGGTAATTCTGCCACATCTGCGGCACGCTTAAGTCCGAATAACTTAGGTCTGTCGCCTGCTAAGTTAAGGAAGTTTTTGATAAGCATACGGGTAATCAAGATATTAGTCAACATTGATACAGCAATACCCATCATAAAGATAACCGCAAAAGACATAACAGGACCTGTACCTAAGATAAACAATACTACACCTGCACCGATACCCGTGACATTACTGTCAATAATGGCTCTCATAGCACGCTTAAACCCTGCGTGGTAAGAGGCTTTCATTGATTTGCCCTTGCGGTATTCGTCCTTGATACGCTCATAAATAATGATATTGGCGTCTATCGACATACCTATCGACAGAATAATACCTGCGATACCAGGGAGTGTAAGCTGTACCCACGGCATAACCGCCATCAAAAATAGCATCAAAATCGTATATATAATGATACTTATGATAGCCGCACCGCCAAGCATTCTGTAGAAGAACGCCATAAATAACATTATAAGGAGAACCCCGATTATACCTGTAATAAGACTTCTTCTAAGTGCTCCCGCACCCAAAGTCGCAGAAACGGTCGAACTCTCAAGCAGCGTAAGCTGAACATCAAATGTTCCGCTCATTATTTGATCACTAAGTTCTCTTGCCGCCGCAAAGCTACCCATTCCTGTAATAACTGCCCGTCCGCCTGCAATCGCCGTGTTAATCATAGGCGAGCTTACAACTCTTTCCTCGTCACCCACGATGACCACAATTGCCATAGCTTGTCCGACATTTTCGCCTGTTATTCTATGAAACTCGGAAGCACCCTCACTTGTCATTACAAGCTCAACCGCAGGACCGCCTGCACCTGTTCCGTCTTGATGATTATCAATAGGTCTAGCCGAGCGGATATGCTCACCGCCCATTACAGGGCTGTCGTTAATTCTGAACTCTAGTCTGGCAGGACGACCTATAATATTAAATATTTCTTGAGGGTTGTCCACATCAGGCACTTCGACCCTAAGACGGCGAGCCCCCTCTCTAACTACTGTAGCTTCGGTATAGCCTCTAGTCGTAAGCAAACTCTCAAGTGCAGTACGAGTATTGTTCATTTGGTCTGAAGTGACATCTTCCTCAGCTTCGTACACAGCATAAATACCGCCCACAAGGTCAATACCCAAACTGATTTGGCTCATAAAAGAATTGTATCGGTTGATACCTTGCGGACCGCCGATATTAGGATTCCACCCAAATGGAAAAGGGATTGTCGCAAATGACAGAATAAATCCTAGTACTATTAGTACACCCGTAACAGATAATTTAATAATGGACGACTTCTTTTTCATTATAGCTTATATATTATACCTTAAAGACAAAAGGCTTGTCAACCGATTTATATATTGAAAAATGAAAACTTAAAACTTAAAAATGATTGACTTATGTTGAGCTTTTGGCTGTTTCGCAAACACTCCACCGTCTTTTGAAATACTCGTCCGCCATTTTTCACTTTTCAATTTTCACTTTTCATTTCTCAATAGCCCCCAAGGCTATCCCGCACTCTATTCGCTTTTTCATTAGTTTGCAACTTTGTTTGTGAATACCCTTAATTCCTGCACCGCACATAACAGCATTTGCCATACAACCGCCGCCGCAATAATACTTAGCCCAACACTTAGTACACTCAGGCTTATCAAGCAAGCTAAACCCCGAAAACTCTTTCATTTTTTGTTGATTTAATGCGTCATTGCGAGGAGGCAATGCCGACGAAGCAATCCCACGGGTAGAATACTCTTTACATGAGATTGCTTCGTCGCTTCGCTCCTCGCAATGACATAGCCTTTCTGCAATATTTCCAAGCCTATACTCTGCCTGTCCGACAAATTGATGACACGGATAAACATCACCCATTGGGTCAACCGCAATATATTCGTACCCTGCACCGCACGCTGTCAACCTCTTTGACTCACACGGTCCACCCGCCAAATCAATATTAAAGTGAAAAAATTTCAATTCCCTATCCGCTTTCTTTTCTCTCCTCAACATTTCTTCGGCTAATCTCTCATACTCATCAACACATCTCTCAATATCGCTATCCTTTAATGCAAGTGCATGTCCATCAGCCAAAACAACCGGCTCAAGCGACAAATTATTAAAACCCTCATTATATAACCAACGCACATCGCTAACAAAATCCGTGTTTTTTGTTGTATATGTCCCACGAATAAAATAATCCGTGTTGCCATCGTTGAAAATATTTTTCTTTTCACCCTCTGCTCTTTTATCTCTTTTCTTAATCAGCTCTTTTGCTCTCTCTACAACAATATCATAACTTCCTTGCCCGTCATTCCTAATTCCCTTTAGTTTCCTTACCGCATTATGGACTTCTTTGCGTCCGTCTATACTAATAACTACATTACTAATCTCACTATTGACAAAATCTATTATGTCATCCGTCAATAACGCTCCGTTAGTTGTCAATGTAAATCTAAAAACTTTGTCCGTTTCTTTCTCAATTTGCCGTCCCCTCTCTACCGCCGCCCTAACCGCAGGCATATTAAGTAACGGCTCTCCTCCAAAGAAGTCAACCTCAAGATAACGCCTGTTTCCGCTATTCGCCGCCAAAAACTCTATCGCCCTAACCGCAAGTTCAGGCGACATATTAGCCTCTGTCATTGGAGTAGCAATAACATCAGCCGCAAAACAATATCCGCAAGTTAGATTACACTCATGGCTGACATTAAGACACATTGCCTTAATTGCACCATCCCATTTTCTTTTTGCATGTACAGTAGGAGGCGAATCTATAAGCCCTCGTTCCCTAAGCTCCTCAATCTCTTGCTCAATCTCAAGCTCTTTTTTGGTCTTAGATGCAAAATTGCCCGTACCACTGATACGAGCATTGATAATTTCAAAAGCAACTTTGTCAAGTTGCATAACAGAGCCACTCTCAACATCAAGCAAAAAGTAGCGTCCCAAACACTTGAATGTATGCAACATAAATAAAAAGTAAGAAGGCAAGCTAAAGTAAAAGGTAAAAAGTAAGAAGTAAAAAGTATTGACAAGTTATTTGTTTGCAAATCTTAAAATTACTAAGTCCGCACTTTTTACTTCTTACTTTTTACCTTTTACTTTAATTTTACTTTTTACTTCCAACTACTCTATTGATTTTATAATCTGTAATTTGTTCGCAAGATTGGTTGCCGACTGTGCAACTTGTCTTACACGCTGATTGGCAACTTTGACGGCATTCACCGCAGCCTGTTTCTGCGCCTTTTTTGATAGGCTTTTCTGCAATAACTTTGATATGTTTCATAATGCTACTATTTTAGCATACTTGACAGCACTTGTCAAATCTTTTTGGGTACTTGCACAAACTCCAATCCCTTGCGACCCAAAATTTTGTCTAAACCTTTTTTACCCACCTTTTTTTTCTTTACTCCAAACTCCTCACTAACAAAAACATTACAACCGTTTTTTCTCATTGCCTTAACCATTCGCTTGCTTGCTTTGTCCACAATCACACCGCCGACATCATTCCGTAATCTCACCGCCGTCTGAACCTGCCTATATTCGGCAACCTTTAGACTCTTCATCCGCCTATTTTGCCTTACCACAAACCCCACCATACCAAAAGCTTTCTTTATATCCAAAGCATCACTGCCAGCAAGAGCAGTCTGATACCTATAATACTCGCCAACCCTCAAGTTGCCAAAAGGGATACCGCTACTATACTTGTAAACTAATTCTTTTTTGCGTTTTTTGGCAACCTGCAAATCCACCTCATCATCAGGCACTCTCACAATCCGAAGTCGCCCATCAATCGCCAACCTAACCTTATCACTATGTATCCTAATCCTCATAGCAGCAATTATTGACAAGATACCATTGTTTGATAACCTCCCCAAATCAGACTAGTTTTGCTGACTAGTTTCGGAACGATTATACTCCGATTATATCGCCAGCTGCACTTAGCAACCCAAGCTGTAAAGCATTGTCCACAAAGGTATTAGACCTTGGGATACAAGTCTATTCTATCATCAAACACCAACGCAAGCCGTACTTGTCTATTAGGTCACAAGAGTGACTTGTCCACGGCACTGATTGCAACGGGTGAATAACATTTGCGCCTTCTTTGATTATGTTGTATGCTTTTTCAAGTTGTGCCTCGTCGCCTTTATCATACATTAAGCACATTTGCATTATGTTTCCTGTGTTGACCTCGCCCTCAATTGCCGATACGCCCTTGCGCTCGGCTACCCAAAAGGAAGTCCCTTTGCTTATTTTAAGTTTGCACAACTCGTATTTGCCGTCCTTGTGTTTCCAGTTTTCTCCGATTGTCGCATCAAAAACTTTTTGGTAATAAGCAACCGCCTCGTCTATGCCGTCTACATAAGTAAACATTTTTAATTTCATCTTTTAGCTCTCCTATTGCCACCCTTTTGGCGGCAATATAATTATAACCAAAACAACAAACACACATCTTGTAAATATTCGTCATTTGTAAAGCTTAATTAAATCCGTAGGTGTTATCCCTATATGTTTTTTGAAATCATTTGCAAAATGCGCTTGGTCATAATAATTAACTTGCTCTAACGCCTCGCTTGGATTGCTCTCACCACCGACTAATACGCTAAGGCATTTTTGAAATCTCAAAACACTTAAAACCATTTGCGGAGTTAAGCCAAAATGTTTATCAAATAACCTTTGACATTGTTTGGGGCTATAGCCAATTTTGTCATAAAGTTTCTTAGTAGTATCGGGCAAATCTGAATATAATTTGTCAAATAGCGTTATATACTCGTTTGGAATTTTGTCCTTAATAAGATTTTTTAATAACTCAATAAATTTTTCTTTTGCCGCACTCTCGTCCTCTTCAAAAAAATTCTTTTGATTGAATCCCTTATACACCTTGGATAGTGGTAGAAAGTTATCCATTGCGACACTTGCGTCAAGTCCCGTGATGACTTGAAAAGCACCCGCTTTTAATCTTGCCCCTATATAAAGCGAAGGTATTTTAATTTTGTCGCCAAATTTGGTCTTGCTCATACCCGCAAAACCAATTTCTTTATATCTAAAATCCGCCACCAAATCAATACATCCGTCCGCTACTATTACATGGTTAGTAACGATTGACGGCTCATTTAACCTCGAACTCATCTTCCACACACAAATTACAAAATCATTAAGGTCGGCTATAATATCTTCCGTATAACAAATTGCCTTTGAGAATTCCTTACTCAAAACATACGGGATTTGAATTGGATAGTACGGGGCTTTCATATCATTAGTATAGCATAGTTTACCAAAGAATTACAAGTCTTCGGGCTACAGAGAGTGTATTTGCTACAGTCCGTTGCCTCAACACAAAAAGCCATTGCGAGGAGCGAAAGCGACGAAGCAATCCCACGAGTAGAACACTTCACATGGGATTGCTTCGTCGCTTTCGCTCCTCGCAATGACTTTCATCCGATATTCTCAAAGGTGTGTCGATATGTTGAAAATTGTCATTTTGCTGGCTTAAATTTCCACCCGTCAGGCATCGCAGTCGTACCTTTCTTCAAACTTCTAACACCTCTATAAATTCATCTCTTATCATATTGTTTATACAATTTCATAAAGACATCATAGGTCTTTTTAATTTCTTCCGGCAATTCGCCATAGGACACTAGGTCTATATTCACATAATCAATGTGAGTATGATGTCCAAACAAAATGCCTTTTTCATAGTCATCTTTTGACTTAATAGACATTGCATGTTTATAAGTTGCTTTATCCAATTCAATACAATAGTTAGAGTCAGTCTTTAATAAATCACTTCCGTCATCGTCGCTCCATTCCATATTGATTGCATATTTCGTTGCACCATAATATTCGTTCAAATATGAGTTGCAGTAAGTTATTAAATCCAAGTGTTTAACAAATTTAGGCAATTCAGGGTCACGGTGTAAAAAGCACTCAGTATCTAGCTTTTCATCTTCATCGTCATAACATTTGCAAGTAGAACACAGCCACTTTCTTTCATCATCAAAACTATAATGGTCTACATCTTTAATTTCAAGTTTTGCGTTTAACCTTATGCGACCTTGTTCATCTTCGTCAAAACCATATTGCTTTGGCGACAAATCATCGGTTGCTTTCCGCTTAAAAATTTCAACAAGTGAACTTTTATCAAACACAATATTATACTCTTTACAAAAAAGTTTTACTTTGTTGTATGCACCTTGATATGTCTTTGCCAAAAACCTTTCTTCAATGGCTTTTGGTTTTTCTTTGATAATTGCTTCAAATACACAATCTTTTTCATCAGATATAAATTTTTTGAATTCATCTTCTTTGTATGTAATACACTTTTCGGCTTGACTCTTTGTTCGCTCGTCTTTGGTGCTTGACACAATATAACTTAGCAATTCAATTAGTCTGTCATAAGTCGGTGCATATCTGTATGCCAAGATTAAAAGGTCAAAATCTTGCATTTCAAAACTCTTTTTTTCTATTGTATCAAAAAGCGACTTGGAACAAATTGCTTTCAAAATTTCACTTTGTATTTTTTTCATAGTGCATTAAAAAGAGCAAGACTAAACTTGCTCTCCTAAAACTCCTCTATGCTTTCCCTGGCTTCAAATACTTTGTTTAGTTCGGCTTGCATATCGCCTTTTGTTTTTATTATTCTGTCTATTGCTTCGGTTATGGGCATAGCTATGTTGTGCTGTTTGGCTAATTTTGCTACGGCAGCAGCAGTTTTTACTCCTTCGGCAAGACCGCCCTCGAAGGCTTTGCCTTGTACGAATGCTTCGCCCCATTTGAGATTGTGGCTATGCTTAGAGAATAGTGTAGTCTCGTAATCCCCTAGGTGACAAAGCCCGTAAGCTGACAGTTCATTACCGCCTAAGCCCTTGATAAGCCTTGCAACCTCTCTTGCACCCCGTGCCATAAGTGCCCCTTTGAGTGCTTTGAGTCCTAGCCCGTCAAGCATACCTGCGGCGATTCCCATAATATTTTTTGTTGCCGCTCCGATTTCTGTGCCAATAATATCTCTGCCGTAATAAAACTTGATAAGCGGTGACGAGAATTTTTGTGCCAGCTCATCGGTCAACTGCTTGTTGTGACTGTCGATAACCATTGCACTAGGCACTCCCCGCACAAAGTCTTGTATATGCCCCGGCCCTACCCATACTGCTAGATTATCCTTGTCTATGCCACCGCTTATGGCAACCTCTGTCAATCTCTCGCCTGTACTTTCTTCTATACCCTTCATACAGAGTACGATTTTTTTGCCAACAATATTATGCTTAGCGATATCTTTAGCAAATCCTCTTAATCCTTGCGAGCTAATCGACACTATGATAATATCCGCCCACTCTACGCTATACTTCAAATCACTTGATAACTCTATCTTGTCACTTAGCTTGACCCACTTGTTACGACGATTTTTTTTGAGTATTTGATAACTTTTTTCGGTTTCTAATCCAAAATTGACAACCTCGTTGCCCAAAATCTCACTTTGATACCACGCTAAAAACGAACCCCATCTTCCGCAACCTAGTACTGATATTTTCATAACTATTATTCCTAAACTTTCTTGCAGAGCAATGAAAACTTATCCCCTGCTATAATTGGGACTCTCTTTAGTTATCGCTATGTCGTGCGGGTGGCTTTCGATGAGTCCTGCGTTAGTAATGCGTATAAATTCTGCTTTGGTTCTGAGTTCTTCTATATCACGAGTTCCGCAATAACCCATACCTGCTCTAAGACCGCCCAAAAGCTGATAAACAATATCGGATATAGGTCCCCTATAAGGCACACGACCCTCAACACCCTCAGGAACAAGCTTATTAGCGTCCTCTTGGAAGTATCTGTCCTTGCTCCCTGCACCCATTGCTCCGATACTGCCCATACCACGGTATGTCTTAAAGCTTCGCCCCTGATAAATCTCTAACTCACCGGGGCTTTCGTTAGTGCCTGCAAACAATCCGCCTGCCATTACTGCCGCCGCCCCTGCCGCTATTGCCTTAGGAATATCACCACTAAACTTGACACCGCCGTCTGCAATTATGCGTTTGCCTAGCTTATCCGCCATTTCGGCACAATCCATAATTGCGGTGATTTGCGGAACACCAATTCCTGCGACAACTCTTGTTGTGCAAATCGACCCCGGACCGATACCTACCTTAATAATATCCGCACCTGCGTCAATAAGAGCCTTAGTAGCCTCGGCTGTTGCAACATTACCTGCAATAACTGTAATCTTAGGGAGTTTTGCCTTGATTTTGGCGACAGCATCAATTACACCCTTACTGTGTCCGTGCGCTGTATCAACGGCAACACAATCAACTTTTGCCTCATACAAAGCGATTGCCCTGTCCAAATAATCCGCACCTGCACCCACAGCCGCACCAACAAGTAATCGTCCGCCTTTATCCTTAGCTGAGTTGGGGTACTGCTCGGCTTTTTCGATATCTTTGATAGTGATAAGACCTATGAGTTTATCATTCTCGTCCACTAGGGGGAGTTTTTCGATGCGGTGCTTGCCAAGAAGCTCCTTAGCTTGATTAAGCGTTGTACCTTTTTGGGCAGTCACAAGGGGCATTCGGGTCATTACTGCTTCAATCGGCTGTTCAAAATTAGTTTCAAAACGCAAATCTCTATTAGTAAGAATACCTACGAGCTTGCCTTTTTTTGTTATGGGGACACCGCTGATACGGTACTTGCTCATCAAATTCAAAGCGTCACTGACAAGCTTGTCCGGCTCAAGCCAAAACGGGTCGGTAATGACGCCATGTTCACTGCGTTTGACCCTATCCACCTCGGCGGCTTGTTTTTCGATACTCATATTCTTATGAATAATCCCCAGTCCGCCCTCACGAGCCATTGCGATAGCCAGCTTGCTCTCGGTAACCGTATCCATAGCCGCACTAATAAGCGGAATGTTGAGCAAAATATCTTTGCTAAGTCTGGTCTTTAGGTCAACTTGATGCGGCAAAACATCACTCTTTGCGGGAATGAGCAATACATCGTCAAAAGTTAAACCCTCTTTGAGTGACATAATTTTTGTTTCTTTTGTTTTTTTAGTTGCCATAATAAACCTCGTGTATTTTAATGCATAATGATTTATGAGTGTCTTGGTAACGCATAATGCATAACCTTCGGTGCTTCGCAGGATTGACTTAGTGTTTTATTTAATAATACTCTAGATTACTTTACTTGTCCGACATTATGCATTTTGCGTTATGCATTATGCGTTATTTACACATTATTCTTCTGTTCTTATCGGGAGCAAACATTCTCTGTCAGCTTCGCCTTTTTTGATATTTCTAAGGACTTTGGTCATTTTGCAATCTTTTTCCAAATCAACCAAAGGATTCCGCCACGCATAAGGAACTTCGTCGCCTGCTCCTGCTATGACCGCACGGCGTGCAGACTGTGTAATTGTATCTTTTTTCTTTGACATCTTTTTCAGTTCTCAATGTTCAGTTCTCAATGCTCAATGATTGTTATTATTACTCATCAATAATTGAGCATTGTGCACTGAGCATTGTATATTAGTGGAATTTGTTTTTATTCTTATTTAGTATAAATTCTAGTTTTGGAACATCTTCTTCTCTGACTTTGGCTGGAGGAAGCGTTCCTTTGAAGGTTAGGAAAGTAAGTTTTTGTGTGCTGACTGTCAGACGATTTTTATCGTCCATCAAATAGTCATGTAAGTTGTACCAGTCATAAAACCGTCCCGCATTAGCAAGCCCCTTATCCATAACAGCACAAAGATTGATTAGGGCAACTCCGACAACAAGTGCGACACTGACTCCTAATAGTGTTATAGCCGACAGTAGTATGGTCGCAAACACTCTATTAAGACTATATTGGTAATGCAATGCACTAATCTCAGGACCGTTAAATATTTGGGCTATAACAATAACAACAACAACCGCAATTACCGCTAGCGAAATATACGAGGTGAGTTTGCTTTGACGCATCTCCACAAGTGTAATGATGCTTCGCTGTTTAAGTCTAAAAATAAGCCTCCGCACAGCCGTATGACAAAAATATATGCTAAACCCCACGCAGATTACTGCAATGGTTATTGCCATTATAGGTCCTGTAATGTGATTGAGCATAGTAGTTAATTGAGGATAATGCATAATGCATTGTTTTTAATATTTCAGTTCTACTCCGTAATGCTTTTCATAAAAGTCTTTCCAAGCCTGATAGTTCTTATCCTTCATAATGCCTGCATTCTTGTAAGCACTAACACCCTCTTCGGGATAAATAAGCGGCAAAATATTGATAGTAAACTCCTGTACAGGAAATCCGTCAGCCCCTATTAAGTCGCTGTCTTTAAGTGTCAAAAAACACGGAATAACAGGAGCATTAAACTTAGAGGCAAACATAAAAGCACCTTTTTTGAGCGGACGGGGTTTTTTGTAGTTCCACCACATTCCCTGCTCCGGATAAATAAGGATTTTTCTGCCTTTGCTAAGGTGATGCCTAACACCTTTCATACATTCGGTAGTCAGCTTAAAATTTTCGCCCTCGTTGATAGGTAATGTATTACAACTCCTCAAAAAAAAGCCTATCTTGCCGGGATATGAGTAATTGCCTTCCCTTATAATCTTGAACATACGGAATTTTTTGCCGTACTTCTTTTCAAACCCTAGTTGCACCGGATAACTATCAAACTGGTTTATATGATTGCAAGTGATAATCGCACCGCCCTTGAATCCGTCAAGATTTTCAAGTCCTGTGACCCCTGCAAAAATAACTTGGCGGGTTTTTATCATTTTTCCAAAAAACCGCCTGCCAAAAAAATTAGCTATCTTTGCTTTGATTTTGGTGCGGGGCTTGCGATAGCAAAAATCAACCGACATCGGGTCAACCGGCGTCCACGGCGGGTCAACCTCAACATCCTTATCAAAAAGTCCTTGCTTTTCGTACTCGGCTATCCGCTCCAGCACCGCAATCCTATCGGGTGCTTTTTCTATTGTAGTTGGTGTGTCCATTTAATAATATATGAGTGTTAAATAGTTAATATTGATTAGAAATGATAGATTAGACCTGTTCTTCTAACCTAGAGTGATTAGATAGCGAGTGGCTTTTTGTGTCAGTATAGTCTCCAAAAAGCCTGCGTCTTGGAGCATAGCACCGCTATGTGACAAGTTTTGGAGGCTTATACTGACGCAAATTTAAGACACCGCTAGATAGTCGCTATAGGTTAGAAGAACAGGTCTTTTACTTCATTAACTTGATTTTACCCATAAAGTATTGACCAGCCCAAGTATCTTCAATCGGTCTATCCCAGTGAGAGATTGCCAATTTTTGGAGGTTTTCGAACATACTTTTGTCAACAGCTTTTTTGTCGTCACCGTAATTTTTCTTTTCGTCAAGTAGTGCTTGATATGCTTCCTTAGGAGCTTGTTTTGCGTGTTTCCAGAATATTGCCTCAAACGGCACATTGTCATAACGCCAAGGACGGAATATTAGATTGAAGTGAACCAGCTTAACATTACTCTCATCTATCCCCGGTTTTTCGAGCGGAATCTTATTCCATGTTTGCGGCAAGAATAATACTCTGCCACGGAATAGGCAGTTAAGATAGTCTTGGTCCTGAATTACCTCAAATTTTACTTTGCCCAAAATATCAAAGAACTTCGCCTCAAAATTGTCCTTGCGTAGTAAATCAAGATTAAGCACAAGCATTCCTGCATTAAAATACCACGGAAGTTTGAACCCAAGATAAATCTCTACATATTTAGTCCATACATCAAAAGAGTTACAGGTTTCGCAGCAACATGCCGCCGCATAGTTGTTGTCTAGGTCATGATTATATAACTCAGAAATATCCGCGTTAAGAATCATATCGCTGTCCAAATAAATAGCCTTAGAATACTCAGGGAATAGCGTCGGTATAAAAATTCTAAAATATGTTGTTTTAGAGTAATAGTCACGCACATGGAAACCCGTACCACGCTCCTTACACAACTTAGTCATATCGTGTACCATTACCTTGATGTTGTTTCGGGTCAAATCTGTATAAGACTTTTTCCACTTGTCGCTAAGGTTTTCGCACAAGATATTGATATGATATTCATATTTAGGACTGGCTTGACTTGTTACTGATTGAATAGACGCGTGTAATAAAGCGGCATAGTTATCGTCCACCGCATAAAAAATCGGTACAATATTGTTTTTTGGTGTTGCTTTTGATGTTGTTTTCATATGATTATTTCTCCTATAGGACTCTTATACAAGCCTTACCTGATATTATATCACAACCCATATGATTTGACAAAACATTTTTACGCACTAATCACAAATACTTTGCATTACAAAAATTTTAATGCACACTACAAGCTACAAAATCACTTGACAATAATATGCAGAAATTGTATTATTTTGGCATGGCGATTAAGTATAATGGTAATACAAAAACTTTTTATCTTTCGGGCAAGAGTTTTGCTTATGTATTTGGGGTTAATCAGTTCGGCTATTTGCAAAATTATCATTTTGGCAAGCCTGTAGATGTGGCTGATGACCTAAGCTATATGTTTGTGCCTGTTGAGCGAGGATTGGCGGCATCTATTCCTGATAGTGCGGGGCGGCATAACGGGCTTGACACTATGCCGTTAGAGTATCCTTTTTTTGGCGGTAGCGATATGAGGCACGGGGCTTTTTTGAGTGTGAGTGACACGGGGCTACGACAAGAGGACCTAAGATATAAGAGTCACAAAATCACTAAGGACAAACCGTCTATCAAGGGTCTACCCTCTCTTAGGCGTGGCGGACAGACATTGATTATTACTCTAGCGTCTAAGGCTGTCGAGGTCAAACTTTTTTATACTGTGTACGAAGACTGTAACACTATCGCTCGGCGGACTGTTATCAAAAATATCGGCTACAAAAATCTCAAATTAGAACGAGTCGCAAGTCTGTCGCTTGACCTGCCTAATATGAATTATGATATGGTATCACTATGGGGCAAGCATTGCGGTGAGCGTCATATAGAAAGAGCCCCCTTACGCAAGGGCATACAGTCCGTGTACTCTCTAAGGGGTGCAAGCAGTCCGCATTTCAATCCGTTTTTGGCACTTTGTGACCCTAACGCAGATGAGCGGCAAGGTAATGTCATCGGCATTAGCTACATATACGGAGGCAATTTTTTGATGTCGTGTGAGTGTGACTTTGTGGGTGGCACTAGGATTTATGCGGGCTTTCCTGACTTTGATTTTGGCTACAATATCCATAAGGGCGAGAGTTTTGAAACCCCCGAGACCGCCCTTGTTTTTTCGGATACAGGATTTGGCGGTATGAGCAGAAGCTACCACGACCTATACCGAGGCTACCTTATCAACCCTAATTTCGCAAGTAATCCCCGCCCTATCGTTATCAATAATTGGGAAGCGACTTACTTTGATTTTGACGACGATAAGTTATGTAAAATAGTTGACGCCGCCGCCCCGTTAGGTATAGATACATTTGTGCTTGATGACGGGTGGTTTGGAAAACGCAATAGCGATACTTCGGGCTTAGGCGATTGGTATGTCAACAAAAACAAACTGCATAACGGACTGACAACTATTATTAACCGCTGTAAGGACAAGGGTATGAAATTCGGACTTTGGTTTGAGCCGGAAATGATATCGGAGGACAGCGACTTATTCAGGACGCACCCCGAATGGCGGATGCAAGTCCCTAACGCTAAGCCCTCCCCTAGCCGCAGTCAATATGTCCTCAACTTATCTCGGCAAGATGTGGTTGACTACCTCAAACAAACCTTAGGCGATATGCTCCGCACCCACGACATTTCCTATGTCAAATGGGACTACAACCGCCATATAACTGATGTGCATTGCACCCTCCTTCCTCCCGAAAAACAACAGGAAATTCTCCATAGATATATGCTTGGGTTTTATGAGTTGGTGGAGTATCTGACTACGACTTTTCCTCATGTGTTATTTGAGGGTTGTAGTAGCGGCGGCGGACGATTTGACCCCTCTATGCTACCTTACTTCCCGCAACATTGGACAAGCGACAACTCAGATGCGTGGGCAAGGACTTTTATACAGTATGGGACAAGTCTTTGTTATCCGCTCTCAAGTATGGCAGGTCATGTGAGTGTTTGTCCCAATCATCAGACGGGTCGCAACACACCCCTAGAATCCCGTGGAATTATGGCATCTCTCTGTGCCTTTGGCTACGAACTTGACATATCCCAAATGAGTGACCACGAGCGTGCCATAGTCAAAACTCAAATCGAGGTCTACAGGCGAGATATTAGTCCCCTTATCCTAAACGGCGACTTATACAGACTCAAAAGTCCTTTTGAGGGCAACTTAGTCAATAATAGTTTTGCTTTTTTGGTAGTGTCCAAAGACAAACAAAAAGCCCTGTTAGCATATATGCAAGGCACTTCGGAATGTAGTCCCGCACCCAAAACTCTCAAACTCGACGGACTAAATCCCCGCCAAAAATACAAGTTAAGCCGAGTCCATTTTGACCCCGCCACAAAAAACAGAAAACCACTAGGCGGTTTCCCCTCAGCATACACAGACAGCTTTGACACCATTGCCCTAAGTGGCTCAACCCTTATGAGTTGCGGAGTACCGCTACCCTCTTTCGGATGGGATTTCGGTGCGGTGATGTATCTGGTAGAACAAGTCTAAGGAAGTCTACCATCGCCGTGAGAAAACTCTGCGAAGATTAGACGGATTGTCACGCCAAAACCAAATAGCAGCGGTTATTAACACTATCGATGCTATTAACCAAAGGACAAGAAGAATAATTTTTGTCTTGTCTTTTTTGTGTCTGCAAATATAATAGCTTACATACACAATTAAAAATAGGAATAATGCTAAGGTTATAACAAAAATAATGTTGTCCATAATTATATTATAACACAGCACAAATGCCGAGTCAAGTATTTATTCGGCATTTGTGCTGTATAATATTTTTTATGAAAACTTTCGGAGATAAAATAAAAGAATTACGGGAAGAAAAAGGTCTTTCAATTTTAGCGCTTAGCAAACTTCTTGATGTTAATGACAGAACAGTAGGGCGTTGGGAAAAAGGCATATGCGACATCACTTCAAACCTAATTAAACTCTCATTATTTTTTGATGTAACATCGGATTATCTCTTAGGGCTAGAAGACGAATACGGCAACAAAATAAAACCCTAACCTCCCCTTTTAGACCATTGTTGTTCAAAGGGTGTGAAGATAAATCTATCCTAATTATCGTCATTACTACGACTTTTTTTCTAAGGCGGATTGCTTCGTTCCTCGCCCTCGCAAAGGATAATGGGATAAGTTTCAAATGCTTGCCCCTACACTTGGGAAAGCAACTACATTAGAAAACCCAATCGTAGGGGCGGGCGTCCCCGACCGCCCGAACAACATTATCCACATTAAAAAAATAAGGATAATACTATTAGGCGATCGGGGACGCCCGCCCCTACGGCTAGTCTAACAATACAACAAAAAGCTGCTTTTTTACTTGACAAAATAATTGCCGTTACCTTATAATACACTTATGGATGATGTGGTAAAATGCTCTAGTTGCAATGCTAATACTGAAGTAAAGGATAATCAACGCAAATCGTTTTGCACTTTTTGCGGAACTAAGGTTGCCGATTGGGACGACCCCCATTTTGGCAACAATATGACTAATGCTAAGTTTTGGGAAAAGCGTGCCGAACAAATACAAGCTGACTTAGGCGGAAATTGGCTGAATGAGTTGACTTCTGGCAATCTCGGCTTTGGCTTTGACACTGCGGATTCTAACAATTTTGAGGAGCTTTTTAATACCGATTTTAGCTTAAAATCATTGATATTCGGAAAAAAATCCAAGCCTAAAATAGATACAAAAACTTATCTCTACTATAAAGGTGATAAATCCGTAAAGGATAAGCAGCTAGACAAGTTGGTTCAATCAAAAAAACATCTCTTTATCTATGCCGACGAGAATACTATCAAAACCTTTGGCAAAGAAGTGCGAGAAAACACTCTCTCCGGCAATTACGCAGATGCATACTCTTATGTCGCAAATATCAAACTCATACCAAAATTAGGCGACCATTACGCTCTAACTGCCGGAATTATCAAAAGTGTTTTTTATTATAAACCTTACAACGATTTTGCAGAAATTGCAGAAGGATTAGCTACAACCAATTCCGCACTTACAAAAGTGCCTGCTTCTCACAAAGTAATCTATTGTTCTGTATCTATGAGATATATGTGTCAAGTTGCCGCCAAGCTATTTGAGGATTGCTATCTTGACCGTGGGGATAAATGGTTTGTAGAAACAATGTCAAGATTGTTTCATTTTTTAGAGATTGTTTTAACATTAGTGCCTGTCACGGAATGTGTTAAAGTCGAGTACGGAGATGATTTTAAGCGTGCTTTCGCCAAAATGCATAGCTCTTGTCCCCCGATTTTGGCTAGACTCAAGAGTCTTGTCGCCAAAAACTCTGACGAACTCAAAAAACTTGAACGAATTGAAAAACGCCTAGACGCTTCTGCAAAAGAATTAGCATTATAACGACCAAAGTATTCGGGACGCCGAGGACGGCGTCCCCTACGACTAGACAACAGACAGCACTTGAGTAGTCCTATTTGTAGAGGACACCGTCCTCGGCGTCCCGAATATCGTCATACTACACAAAAAAGTCCTATTATAGCACTTACGCTACAATAGGACTTTTTTGAGGCTTATTTGCTGACCTAAAGTGATTAGATAGTGTGTGAATTTTTGTGATGTGGATTGCCCTCAAAAGCCTGCGCCTTGGCGCGTAGCAACGCTACGCAACAAGTTTGAGAGCAATCCACATCGCTAATAAGACACCGCTAAATGATTGCTTTAGGTCAGTAAATAAGCCTATTTCTTATCCATTCCGTACTTGCCTTTGAGGGCTGCCATCATTTCATCTATGCTTTGAGGCTTAGATGATGTTTCTTGTTTTTGTACGGGTTGCTTGTCTATATAACTACCTGAGAAATTATTGCGAGGCGGGCGGTCTCCACGGGGAGCAAAGTTAGGTCTGTCGCCTCTGTCCTCACGGGGCTTAAAGCCCCCTTCTCGTCTTACGGCTTGCTCTTGGCTAAGCGGTCTGACATCTTCTATCGCACCGCTTTTTTCTAGCTCCTCGTATTCTTTTTCTGCAAGTATAATAAGCTCTCGCTCTTGCTCTCTGGTCATTCTTACCGGTCTGTCACCTTGCGGTCTATCGGCTTTTGGGCGGTCTGACTTAGGTCTGTCAACCTTCTTTTGGTCATCAAGGAAGTTGCGGTTGACTACACGCTTAGCTCCCCCGTCCTCTTTTTTGACTTGCGGTACGGCGTGTTCTGACTTCATAGTCAAACCGATTCTGTTTTTGGCTACATCAACCTCTAGCACCCTAACTTTGACTGCTTGCCCTACTTTAAGTTTTTCGGACGGATGTTTGATATAGTCGTCGCTGATTTGGCTCAGGTGTAGCAAGCCGTCATGATGGACACCAATATCCACAAAAGCACCAAAGTCAATAACATTACGCACAACACCGTCAAGAATCATACCTGCCTCTAAATCCTTGATTTCCATAAGGTCGGCTCTAAGCACAGGCGGTGGCAAGCTGTCTCTTATATCACGACCGGGACGGAGCATTTCCTCCACGCAGTCAATAAGTGTTACCGCACCGATACCGACTTCCAAAGCAACTACCTCGGTTCCGTCCGCAGTTATTTTATTTTTGACTTCGCCTATAACACTCGGCTCAACAGTCTTGACGCCGTATTTTTCTAACACCTTATTGATAGCAACATAAGCCTCTGGGTGGACACCCGTATTATCAAGCGGGTTGCTTCCGCCAAGTATTCTTAAAAAGCCGGCGCATTGCTCATACGCTTTCGGACCTAGCTTAGGGACTTTGCGTAATTCTTCTCTGGTCTCAAAAGGTTTAGCTTTGCGATACTCGGCAATATTTTTTGCTATAGTAGAGTTAAGTCCTGCAACCCGTCCAAGCAAACTCGGACTTGCCGTATTAAGGTCAACACCTACGCTGTTAACGCAATCCTCAACTACACCCTCTAACGCCTCGGTCAATCTCTTTTGCGGCATATCGTGCTGATACTGTCCTACACCGATACTCTTAACATCAATCTTGATAAGCTCGGCAAGCGGGTCGATAAGTCGTCTGGCGATAGAGATAGCACCCCTAATCGTAACATCATAATCAGGAAACTCCTCCGCACCCACTTTGCTCGCACTATAAACACTCGCCCCAGCCTCGTTGACTACCGCATAGCTGATAGGCAGATTATTTTCTTTGATAAGTCCGGCTACAAAAATCTCTGTCTCTTTGCTTGCTGTACCGTTACCTATACTGATAACATTAACCTTGTGTTTATTGATTAAACCGACAACCTTAAGCGCCGCATCCTTTGAACGCTCTTCACTCATAGTTACATAGATAACGCCGTGGTCAAGAACATTTCCGCTGCTGTCAACAACAGCCATCTTACATCCTGTACGGTATCCGGGGTCAAGCCCAAGCACAACCTTGCCTTTAAGAGGAGGTTGCATAAGCAAAGGTTTAAGATTAGACTCAAACATCTTAATCGCCTGCTCGTTAGCTATATCGGTAAGGTCGCTCCTCACCTCACGCTCAATGGACGGGAAAATCAATCTGGCATAACTGTCCTTAATTGCCTCATCTATAATAGCGTCAAATCCACTTGACTTCTTAAAAGCTTGCGTCATAGCGGCGATACAACGCTCATCGTCTACCTTGATAGAGGCTTTGAGGCATTCCTCATTTTCGCCCCTGTTGATAGCCAAAATCCTATGCGACGGAATAGACCCGATACGCTCCTCGTACTCTTTGTACATCTCGTAAGTGTGTATCTTGTCTTTAAGTTTTTTCTTAGCCTCTTCGTCATCTTCCTTAAAGCTAAAGCAAGACGCAATAGAACCCTCAGCATTAAGAATCCGCCTAAGGTTTTTACGGTTAGCCGCATCGTCGCTCATTATCTCGGCGATAATATCTCTTGCACCGTCAATACAATCTTTGGTCGTTTCAAGCCCTTTTTCGGCATCGATATACGGAGCGGCAAGCTCGTCAAGATTTACCTCTTGCATTTCTTGTGCCCAAATAATATCGGCAAGCGGTTGCAAGCCTTTTTCGATAGCCACACTCGCCCGTGTTTTCTTTTTGGGCTTATACGGTCTATAAATATCCTCAACTTCGGTAAGAGTTTGGGCGGCGGCAAGTGCAAGAGCTAACTCGTCCGTCCATTTGCCTTGCTCGGTAATAGACGCGGTTACTTCCTCTTTACGCTTAACTAAATTCTGCAAATAACTCAAACGCTCTGCAAAATCACGCAAA
Source organism: Bacillota bacterium (assembly GCA_009783985.1). Taxonomy (GTDB): domain Bacteria; phylum Bacillota; class Clostridia; order Christensenellales; family Pumilibacteraceae; genus WQVM01. Next base: position 31,735 of record WQVM01000011.1, read on the forward strand.
ACTTGGTCGTCACACTCGCCGTGCATTTCTTTCCTATATCTCGCAATAAAAGGAATAGTGTTGCCCTCGCCGATAAGCGAAATTATATTCGCACTATACTCAGGCTTTAGCTTAAACTCTTCTGATAACTTAAGGGTAATGTCCATAGATGTAATTTTTTCTCCGTTATATACACGGGACTTAGGTCAGCCACTCCACCGACCCCAAATCCCACGCTAAATAATAATAACCATATTATACCACATATCAAACAAAATAGCAAGAAAAAAGACACAGCAATTTCCTGTATTTTTTTGCTGTGTCTTTTTTGTTGTTTAAGTTTGACTATGCTCCAAAAATCGTTCCGCCCAAAATTCCTTACTTTATTTAGCTATAAATAAAGGTTGTCCCTTTATGTATCTAACTATAACTTGTGCACCAAGTAATGTCAAGTGTTTGGTGTCTTGGGTGTCATTTCGACCGAAGCGGAGAAATCTCCTCATTAACGGTATTATAACACAATTTTGATGATATTTCTCCGCTTCGGTCGAAATGACACCTGTTTTTTGTTGGATATTATTTTTTAATTAGGATTAAATCGGCATTTTATTAAGACAATTCAAGACGGATTTTCTAACACAATTTATTCCCCCGTTACAGTCACCGCAATTTTTCCTCTATTCTATAACCTTTTCTATTGCCATATCCGCCGCCGTTATTATCGCAGGACTCATCAATGCTTGCTCCTCTGCGGATAATCGTCTAAGCACATAATCGGCGAGCGGAACAATTGGATTGCCTCGTCCTATGCCTACTTTGATACGGGGGAATTCCTGACTACCCATAACTGCAATGATATTGCGGAGTCCGTTGTGTGTGCCACCGCTCCCTCTCTCTCTAAATCTCACTTCTCCTCTTGTTATATCTATATCGTCAGCGATTACCAAAAAGTCGCTTAGGTCAATCTTGTATTTTTTGGCAAGTAGATAAACACAATCACCACTAAGATTCATAAAGGTTTGCGGTTTGGCTAAAATAACCTTACCCGTCTCTGTCATAATATGAGCCGTGAGAGCCTCACATTCTTTTTTATATTTTGATACACCAAAACGCCTTGTAAGTTCGTCAATTACTTCAAAGCCCATATTGTGCCATGTATTATCATAGCGTGAACCTGGGTTACCTAATCCTAAAATTACTTTCATCAACACCCCGCCCCTACGGGGCACCCCTCTTAAAAGAGGGGAATTTTTTGCAGGTTTACACTTCACAATTCCCCTCTTTTAAGAGGGGTGCCCCGTAGGGGCGGGGTGTTTTTATTCACATAATACACCCTTTAGCTTATCAACCATATCCACTCTCTCCCAAGTCATATCGGCTTTGCCGAAATGTCCGTAGTTAGTTGTCTTAGCATATATAGGCTTGCGGAGTTCTAACTTTTCGATTATCTTAAAAGGTCTAAAGTCAAAACATTTTTTGACGATGTCCAAAATCCTATCTTCGGGATATTTTGCCGTTCCAAAAGTATCAATATAGATAGACACAGGGTCAGCCCTGCCTATTGCGTACGCTACCTGCATCATTACTCTGTCCGCAACGCCTGCCGCAACCAAATTTTTGCATACATACCTGCTAAAATATGCCGCACTCCTGTCTACCTTAGTCGGGTCTTTGCCGCTGAACGCACCGCCACCGTGAGGACAAATTCCGCCGTAAGTATCAACTATAATCTTACGACCCGTAACACCGCAATCCCCTGCCGGTCCGCCTATAACAAAACGACCTGTAGGATTGATATAAATCTTTGTATCGGCTTTGAGATATTTGGACGGAATAATCTTTTTGATAACTTTGGCGGTGATGTCCTTAACTATGCGCTCGTGCTCTGCCGTATCGCTATGCTGACAGCTGACCACCACCGTATCAACATACTTAGGCACTCCCTTCTTATTATAAGCTACAGTCACTTGTGCCTTGCCGTCGGGTCTGAGATACTTGATTTCACCCGATTTTCTGACCTCAGTCAGTCTTGCCGTAAGCCCGTGAGCAAGCATAATCGGCAGAGGCATAAGTTCGGGAGTAT
>WQVM01000012.1 GCA_009783985.1 Bacillota bacterium
CCTAAAACACTGAAAAGAAGTGTTTTAGGGTCTTTTTTATGGTTTTTTTGTTGGTGGGCCTTCAGGGACTTGAACCCCAGACCAACCGGTTATGAGCCGGCCGCTCTAACCAACTGAGCTAAAGGCCCTAATGAGCGAAAATATTTCCGCTCAGACACAATACTTGGTTGGGGTGACAAGACTCGAACTTGCGACCCCATGGTCCCAAACCACGTGCGCTACCAAACTGCGCTACACCCCAAAGTATTTATGCCGTCTGTGTCAAAACAGCTTAATTATTATACAATATTACTTTGACCTTGTCAACAAAAATTGACGGTCTTATGGTAATTTTGTTGACAAATACATTTTAATTTTTGTATACTTGTATATATCAGCTATAAAAGAGGATTATTATAATTATGAAAAGTTTCAAAACCGAAAGCAAAAGAATGTTAGAGTTGATGGTCAACTCTATTTATACTAACAAAGAGATTTTTTTGCGAGAGCTTATAAGCAACTCTAGCGATGCGTTGGACAAGCTCCGTTTTTTGTCACTTACGACAGCAGGATTGCCTAGTGAGTACAAAATTGAGTTGACTATCGACAAAAAAACCCGCACTCTCACAATAAGTGATAACGGTATCGGTATGGATAAAACCGAACTGGAAGAAAATTTAGGCACAATAGCAAAAAGCGGCACTTATGCACTCAAAAAAGAGGAAAGTGACAAAAAGGCTGATGAAAAAGCTACAAAAACCACTGCAAAGAAAGGAAAAGGTAGCAAAACAACTACTACGACAGGACCTGAGGAACTAATCGGGCAATTTGGTGTTGGATTTTATTCGATATTTATGGTGGCAAAAGGTGCTACTGTTGTAAGTCGCAAGTACAATGCCGAAAGTGCGTACAAATGGTCAAGCGATGGTGTGGAGGGTTATACTATTACTGCTGCACAAAAAGATACTTTTGGCACGACCATAACCTTGACACTCAAGGATAAAGATAGTGAATCCGACAAATTATTAGACCCTAATCATATAACTTCGCTAGTCAAAAAATACTCCGACTATATCCGCTATCCTGTTGTCTTAGATAGCAAAACTATCAATAGTATGGTGCCGATTTGGCGTAAAACCAAAGCTGAGGTAAAAAGTGCTGACTATGATGAGTTTTATAAAAGTAATTACCGTGATTTCGCTCCTCCGATAAAAGTTATTACAGCCAATATTGAGGGTGCGGTGACATATAAGTTGTTGGCTTTTGTCCCCTCTCAAGCTCCGTTTGACTTCTATACAAAGGAGCATCAAAAAGGACTTGCCCTATATACCAATTCGGTTTTGATAGTCCAAAAATGTGCCGAGCTACTCCCAGACTACTTTTCTTTTGTCAAAGGTGTTGTTGATAGCGGTGACCTTAGTCTTAATATTTCGCGTGAGATGCTACAACAAGACAGGCAGCTCAAAGCTATTGCGGATTCTTTGGAGAAAAAACTTCTTAGCGAATTTAAGAAAATGCTAACAAGCGAAAGAGAAAAATATGAGCAGTTTTTTGATGTGTTCGGGCTTGCTTTTAAGCACGGCGCATATGATAATTTTGGAGCAAACAAAGCCAAGCTACAAGATTTGCTTCTATTTAAGTCGTCAAAAGAAGATAAGTATGTGACGCTTTCTGAGTATGTCAGTCGCCTTAGTGATGACCAACAAAACATATATTATGCCGTAGGAGCTAATTTAGAGGCATCAAAACGCATTCCGCAAGCGATGTCGGTTATAAGTAGAGGCAACGAGGTGCTACTTCTTACTAATCCTGCGGACGAATTTCTCGTCAAAACTCTTGGCGAGTATTCGGGCAAAAAGTTTGTTTCGGTGACTAATAGTGATATTTCGCTTCAGTCTGATGAGGACAAGGCAGAAGTTGCCAAGGCAACCGAAAAAAGTGCTGACTTATTAAGCAAAGTTAAAGAGGAACTCAAGGACAGTGTTAAGGAAGTTGTTTTTTCTAAGAGTATGGGTGGCTTTGCATCGTGCTTGCGTAACGAGGGTGAGATAAGTATCGAGATGGAAAAGATTTTGGCGTCTATGCCTGGAGCAATGCCCTTTGCTACATCTAAGATTTTGGAGCTTAATCCTGCCCACCCTCTTATCAATAATTTGACGGCATATATGCAAGATGATTCCTCTGCTTTTACCACACTTTGTAATATCCTTCTTAATCAAGCCAGAATCCTTGCAGGTGCACCACTAGATAATATGTCAGCCTTTGTTGAGGATATCAATAAATTACTTTGCAAATAAAAACCTCGCTTTATATAAAAAACTTTGCTCAAAACACAAATAAAACCTGTCTAGATATCGTCATTGCGAGGAGCTTTAGCGACGAAGCAATCCCACGAATAGAACTCTTTACATGGGATTGCTTCGTCGCTAAAGCTCCTCGCAATGACATCGTGTCTAAGAGAGGTCTCCCTTGCAAAGACAGTGACCGACACAGGTCTTTTCACACTAATTAAATAATCCATTGGAAAAACATTATGAATACAAAACAAATAAAATTTTACCAACTATACGAAAAACTCTGCAAATTCGACTATATGAGCGACATTACAATTGTTGCCAAATTTTTTGACAATGTTTTGGCTTTAGATTTTGGTTATGCAACCGAGATGTGGGAATATTTTTCGACTGTATACGAATCTGCAATAACCAAAGATACCAAATTGTCAAAGTTTTTTAGCGATGACTTGCTAAATACTTTTTATAAGGCGGACAGCAAAAAAGCAATCAAACTAATACTCGAAAACGGTGTAATCAGTAGTGCGATTTATCAATTCGGCACTCTTGACAGCATTGCTTTTGATTACCTTATTGAGCTACTTGTAACAAGCAAGGTTGAGTATGCCGATTACCTACTCAAATTTGTTATCAAAAACAACAATCTTGATTTTGGACCTATTTTCAAAAAGGTTGTGACTAAAATGCTTGATGATATAACCGCAAAAACTAAGCAACCGCCAAAAATCAATCGCAAAATGGACGCTATGCTTACGGGTTATATTAACAAAATTAAGACTGACGAAAAATCACTCTTAAAACAACGACTACTTGAGCTGAGTTAAGTTATAGCGACAGCACAGTCTTTAGGCGGTTAGCTACCCCTATGTTGCCGTCAAATAATTTGATTTTGTTATTTGTTAGCTCCTCAAAATATGGTCTTAGATATATGTAATGAGTGCAACCAAGCACAACCCCACATATATCGGGATACCTATCCAAAATATCTTTGCAGGCACTTCGGAGTATATCGCAGTTTCCAAGATTGTTTTCGATAAGAGTTGCAAGTCCTGTTTGTGGCGAAACAATAATATTATATCCCTCCGCATTTAGATTATCGCATAATCTGCGGAGGTTTTTTTTTGAGTAGCCTACTTGCTCCAAGTTTGCACAAGCAGGCGTAACCAATACCAAAATTTTGTTTTGTCCGCATTCCCTCACGGCAGGCATTATGGCAGGCTCTACTCCTATTATAGGTATGGTATATTTTTTGCGTAGATAGTCAATTGCGACACAAGTGGCAGTATTGCAAGCGACAACAACAGCCTTGCATCCACACGAAACAAGCCTCATCACACATACATCCGACCGCTTAGTTATGTATTCGGGCGACTTATCCCCATAAGGAGCAAACTCTCTGTCGCTAAGGTATATGTAACTTTGGTTGCACGGCAAAATTTCCTGTGCCGTCCTTAGCACAGTAAGCCCCCCAATTCCGCTATCAAAAAAACCTATAGGCGCATTTTTGTCCACCTAATCAATATATGCGACAAGTAACACCTATGCGAATATTAAGTCCAACCAAATTGCACCTAATTAGCACTTTAGTCAGTCCCATTAAGTTTGTTGACACCCCATCACTAGACTATTTTTGCTTAGATACCAAACTGTGATTTATAGGTCCGATAATAATTGACAGAAAAATTCTGTGCTGTACTTATTTCATCATCCCCATAATAAAAAAGTGGTGTTGATAAAACTAGGTCAACCGCAAATGAAGTTATATTCTTATCGGATAATATTTTCTTAAACTCATTAGAACCTGCGAATAAATAATAACTCTCAATTTGTCTTTTATATTCTACCACGGCTTGCTTTTCATATCGCCTAATCTCAAATGCCGAAAATCGTTTCTCAAAATATTTAATTTCCACTAAGCGTAAAGTATTATTGTTATCTATAAACGCAATATCGATTTCACCTTGTTTGCCACCTATGTTATACTTTTTATTTTTTAATACAACCGTGTATTGCTTTTCAATATTTTCTTGTACTTTCTTTTCATATGCAAGTGTTAAAATTTCATTTCTTTTTTTGACAACTGCTAATAATTCATTATATCTTCTAAATGAGCTATAAATTTCCAATTGACCCCAAAAGAAGTTGAATAGTTTTCTTGAAGTGATAATACTCCCATTTGATAAAAATAAAAATGGTGTTACATATACACTTTCTAATCTTTTTTCATAATTAAATGGAATAATTTTATGTTTTTTATGTGAGATCGTTGTATAGCTTTTATTCATCGTATAGGTCGTATAAATGTTTTTACCTGTCATACAATACGCTTCTAGTCGCTTATCATATGGTGCAACTATATTGTTGTTCAATTTAAGAAAATTCTCTATTATAGAAAAAATTGTTTTTATTGTAATCCATTCACATCCAAAAAGATTTTTATAATTTTGCTCAAACTTTTTAAATGCAGGGTCAAGTTGGCTACGCAACTTACCAAAATGCATTTCTTCAAATGCTTGTCTATTAGAATAATAATTATCTCTAATATCTTGATTGTAAGTTTTTTTATTCACAAACATCTGTTGGTCTACATCAAAATTATAATCGTTTATATTAAAGTCGATATATTCTTGAATAGGCTCTATATACGACATTATGCTGAGCATATTGTCAAAATCGATGTCTCCACCTTTTCTACTTCTATCTAGTGTGCTATTCAATTCAAGTAAAATATGTAGTGCGTTCTCAAACTCATTGTTATCATCACCAACTACTTCAAGCCACATCAAGCATACCAAAATTATCGAGTCGTTATTAAATTGCTTAATACAATCAATGTATTTCGAGTATAACGCTTCAATACTACTATTGATTATTTGCGTATCAAAATTTGACTCCTTGATTTTTTTAGACAAAACTTGCAAAGCTTCAATTTTCATAGCATAAAAAGTTTCTATAATTATATCCATCGTTTAATAAATAAGCTTGATTATGTCGTCTATTTTTTCTTTGGCGGCGTGGTAGCCTAATTCGCACATTTCTTCGTAACCGTCTTTTTTCGATGCTCTATATCTTGTTAGGTCGGGGTTGATGATTATGTCAGAGTTGACAAGTCCCGAAATTGACGAATTAGCCGAGATTATCGCTAAGGTAGCCCGTGCTACATCAAAGGTTTTGAGAGATTTGGTTGCACCGCCTCTTGAGTGGTTAATATCAACTGTTACGACAACCTCTGCACCAAGCATTCGGGCAGTATCGGCAGGAATATTATTAAGAAGTCCCCCGTCAACCAAGTGTTTGTCTCCTATGACCACAGGGCGAAATATAACAGGCACAGCAGAGCTTGCCGACACAACATCACGCACATAACCTGTTTCTAGGATTTCTTGCTGTCCGCTTACCAAGTCCACAGCCATACATACAAGTTTTTTAGGTAAATCCTCAAGTTTTTTGCCATCACCTATTATACTCTCAACCATTCGTCCGACTTTGCGTGCATCTCCTGCCCACCATAAAGGTCCTGAATGAATATCCTTGACACGCAAAATATGTGCATGGTCCAGCATTACTCTACTACTAATACCTGCACAATATAATGCTCCGACAACACTGCCGACACTTGTACCTGCAACAAAATCAAAGTCAATCCCAGCTTCTTCAAAGGCTCTAATCGCTCCGATATGTGCAAATCCACGAGTGCCTCCGCCACCTAAACAAAGTGCGGCTTTTACCTTAGGTTTGCGTATTTTTTCGGCTCTTGCTTTTCCAAAAAAAGGTATTTTCATAATTATGAATTATAAGTTGTTTTTGGGGGAAAGTTGATATTATGCTGTGTTGCCATTTGTAGGGGCGGGCATCGACCGCCCCTACAAAAAATGACAATTATTATTCGGGACGCCGAGGACGGCGTCCCCTACATTTAATACATCACTCAGGTCATACTGAAATACGATGTCCTATGGTTGACCTTATTACTTTTACTCCTTATCAATGACCTCAATCAATTTTACCCTATCACCTCTCCTTTGATACACCTCAATGCGGCTACTGTATTCACAAATAAAAAGATTGGGGTCTTTTCGAGATGCAAATAACATAGGTTTTTCGTCAGGGATGTCAAGGTATTTGTTCAAAATATTCATAGGTCTATGCGGAGGCGGAGCAGAAACAGGTTGAGGTGCAGGTTTTTCGAGAGTTATATGCTCCTCTAGAATATATCTTTTTGGCGGTGGTTCTATTTTTTTTGTGGTGCGTGACTTGTGCATTGCGGTTGCTAACAACAGCAATATTGATATAACTAACGAAAGTCCGATACCGGCAAAAAACACTCCGCTGTAGTCAACAGGATTGCGTCTGCCTAATGCACAAAACATAACAAAGCCTACAGCAAAAGCAGCAGGCACCCAAAGATGGAATTTTAGGAGTACCCACGCCGTTACTTCGGCGACAAATGTCAACAGACTTTTTATAAGTTTTACTAATCCAAACATTACTCAATGCTCAATGCTCAATGCTCAGTGTTCAATTAGTAATACTCAATCCAATCATTGAGCATTGAGAACTGAGCATTGAGCATTGCTATACAAACTTATCTCCAAAATAGCTTTTTAGCACCTTAGGCACAGCTACGCTTCCGTCTTTTTGCTGATAGTTTTCGATAATTGCGGCTACTGTACGACCTAATGCCAGTCCGCTACCGTTGAGAGTATGAACAAAGTTATTTTTGCCCTCTGCATTGCGGTAACGAATATTTGCTCGTCTTGCTTGAAAATCGCCAAAATTACTGCACGAGCTTATCTCTACATACTTACCGTAACTTGGCATCCAAACTTCTATGTCGTAGGTTTTTTGACTTGCAAAACCCATATCTCCGGTACAAAGCAAAACAACTCTGTAAGGCAACTCCAAAAGTTGCAATATTTTTTCGGCATCGCCAGTCAATTGCTCTAATAATGCAGAACTACTTTCAGGAGTGGCAAACTTAACTAGCTCTACCTTATTAAATTGATGTTGCCGTATCAGTCCTCTTGTATCACGACCTGCAGAGCCTGCCTCTGCCCTAAAGCACGGAGTATATGCAGTATAACTAATCGGGAGCGTATCAGCTTTGATTATTTCGTCACGATGAATATTAGTCACAGGAACTTCGGCAGTCGGGGCTAAAAAGTATCCGTTATTAGCCACCAAAAAAGCGTCTTCTTCAAACTTTGGCAGTTGTCCCGTACCCGTCATACTGTCACGATTTATCATAAATGGCGGCAAGACTTCTGTATAGCCTGCTTTGCCGTGAGTATCTAACATAAGATTGATAAGCGCCCGCTCTAATTTTGCACCCCAACCTTTGTATACAGTAAACCTAGCCCCCGCCACCTTTGCACCTGTAGCAAAATCTAATACACCTGCTTTTTCGCCTATTTCCCAATGAGCTTTCGGCTCAAAATCAAATTTTGGGAGCTTGCCTTTTTTGCGGATTTCTTTATTAACGGTTTCGTCCTTACCTATCGGCACGCTTTCGTGCGGAATATTAGGTATAGACAGCAAAAAATCCTTGAGTTTTGTTTCAATCTCGCTTAACTTGCCGTCCAAGTCTTTTAGCTTATCACCTTCACGCTTAACCTCGTCCTTTAGCTTGTCCGCCTCGGCTTTGTCTTTTGCTTCCTTAGAGCGCATTAGCTGTGCTATTTTTGCACTTGCTTGATTACGCCGTGCTTTGAGAGCTTCGACCTCTTGCAAGAGTTCTTTTCTTTTATTGTCCAAAACAACCGCCCCGTCAATATTATAATCGCCGTTACGGGTCGCAAGTCTCTTATTAGCCTCTTTGGTATTTTGTGCCAAGTATTTAATATCTAACATTCCAACATTATAACATAAATCCGTTTCACTGTCAAATACTAGTTGCTTTTTTTTAATTTTAGTATTATAATATTATTATGATTGACCTCGTAGGCAAAATAGGTTCTATGGCACTGCTCAATGATAAGCGGACAAAAATAGACTTTGATAAATTCGGCAAAATCGGCAAGCATCTTGCTCCCGGTGTTATTTGGGTGTCAAGCGGTGCGGTAGAAATCGGGCGACTTGATTATATATCACGAAACGGCGGTTCGGAACTTAGCGGCAATATCGAAGAAATCAAAACCGATTATGCCGCACAAGGACAAGCTATATTGATGGAAACATACCGAAGCTGTGTATCTCCAAAATTTTCTGTGCGTCAAGTGCTTGTTGAGCATCAGCATTTTAATAATCTTGCAAAACGCAAGCATATCAAAAATCTGCTACTAAGAGCAGCCGCTCAAAATGCCGTACCTATTGTCAATTATAACGATGCAGTAAGTTTTGAAGAAAGTCGCAAAATGGAAATCGCCGCATTAAGGCAACAAAGTAACGGTAGCACTGTTTCGGAACTTGTGGATAATGACGAAACCGCAAGCCAAATCGCACAACTGGTAGAAGCTAAGAATCTACTTATCTTAACTAATCTTGACGGCATATACAGAGATATTAATAACCAAAAATCCTTAATCGGAACAATCACAGGAACATCGGCGGCAGAAGTGCTAACCCGTATTGACGAAGCAAAAGCCAGTTGCAAAGGCGCAAGCCGTGCAGGTGCTTTCGGTGCCGCCGCAAAACTTGAACATATAAAACCTTGTATAATAAAAGGCGTCCGCGTTTTTATAGCGTCCGCCAAAAATGATATTATAGATATATTATCGGGCAAAGCCCCCTGCACTAGGATTGGAGTAAATTTATAAATTACAAATATAGTGTCATTATTTGTAATTTTGAATTATGCTTTTTCCCACGCTACCAAAATATTAGCGTGGGTTATTACTTTTACTCGCTCACCTGTTATCAAGTCGGGTTTTGGGCGGGATTTTTCTATTAGGACTTTTCTTATAGAAATATCGTCACGGCGAAGCGGAACAGCGTCAAGCACAAGCGAATAAAATGAAAGACCATCCTTTGTTGTGATACTTTTGTCATATTCTACAAAAATACCTGTAGCCTCGTCCTGTAGTCCCGAATCCATATCTCTAAACATTCTTACATAAAACCTAATCGGCTTAAATTTAAGCGCATAGAAAAACAAGCTAAAACAAAGAAATATAACTGTTATGCTTGCATTGATTATAACAAAAAGTATATGAAACCTGCGTGACATATCACGAGACGGAACAAATGCAATCAAAAGTACAATTGTTAAAAATATAGCAAAAAGCAAAAGATAACTAAAAAGCATTATTTTTTTAATACTTCGGGCTTTTATCCGCTCTTGTTCGTCAAATATATAGTTCATACAATTAATTGTATACTATTATATTCAAAATGTCAAGTAAAATAATTGACAACAACATTAAAATTGTAGTAAACTAAAAATGCTCAAAATCAGCGAAAATCGCAAAAGCTGAAAATTGTGTCAAATGCGTACAATGTTGATTTTTGGCAAAAATAGAGTTTTTTGAAAATCGCCCTGATTTTGAAAAATGTCGATTTTGTGTGATTTTACATTTTTTTGAAAAAGAGACTAAAATGTATTATATATATATTTTGACTAATCACAGCAACTCTGTACTCTATGTTGGTGTTACTAACAATTTAATTGCACGGCTTAATCAACACAAAACACAAGTTCGCAATGGATTTGCAAAAAAGTACAAATGTTACAAACTTGTATATTTTGAAAATACAGAGTGTGTAAAGTCTGCGATAACCAGAGAAAAGCAAATAAAGGGTTGGACACGCACAAAAAAAGAAGACTTAATCAACTCTGCCAATAGTCAATGGAACGACTTATCGGCAAGCTGGAGCTAACCACTCGCTTCGCTAGATCCTTCGCTTTGCTCAGGATGACAGACTAACTATATTATGTCATCCTGAGCAAAGCGAAGGATCTAGCGAAGCGAAAAAATATTGCTAAACGGAGAAAAACAATGATAACAAAAAAAATCAAAAAAGTGCTTGCGGCTAACCGTGGCGAAATCGCTATCCGTATTTTTAGAGCGTGTAACGACCTAGGAATCAGAACAGTTGCGATTTATTCTAAGGAAGATAAGTATAACTTATTCCGCACAAAAGCAGATGAGTCTTATCTTATAGGTGAAGACAAATCCCCTCTTGGTGCGTATCTTGATATTGACGCTATTATTAAGCTTGCATTAGAAAAAGGCGTTGACGCTATTCATCCCGGTTACGGCTTTTTGAGCGAAAACGCTAATTTTGCCCGCGCGTGCGAAAAAGCAGGAATCATATTTATCGGACCGCCTTCTCATGTTCTTGATAAAATGGGTGACAAACTTAATGCTAAAGAAATAGCAAAAAAGTGCCATGTTCCCACTATACCCGGTACTGACGACCCTCTAACCGGTGCGAACGAAGCCGTTAAAAAAGCTAATGAATACGGTTACCCCGTTATACTCAAAGCTGCGGCAGGCGGCGGCGGACGAGGTATGCGCCGCTGTAATAATGACGCAGAACTACAATCAGCTTTTGAGGTTGTTCAGCGTGAAGCTCTCAAGTCATTCGGCAACGGCGATATATTTATGGAAAAATATCTTGTCGAGCCTAAGCATATCGAAATCCAAATTCTTGCCGACAAACACAACAATGTCGTGCATCTATATGAAAGAGACTGTTCTTTACAGCGTCGTTATCAAAAAGTTATCGAATTTGCTCCTGCTGTATCTTTACCAAAAGAAACTCTTAATGCCTTATATGCAGACGCAGTCAAAATATCTAAGTCTGTTGATTATGTAGCGGCGGGTACGGTTGAATTCTTGGTAGACAACAGCGGTCGCCATTACTTTATCGAAATGAACCCCCGTATTCAGGTCGAACATACTGTTACCGAGGTTGTCACAGGTGTTGACTTGGTACAAGCACAAATACTTGTAGCTGAGGGGCACAAATTATCTGACTCCGAAATCGGCATAGCCAATCAAGACGCTATCCAAATGAGCGGTTATGCTATACAGTGCCGTGTTACTACGGAAGACCCTCGGAACAACTTTGCTCCCGATACAGGCAAAATAAGCGTATATCGCTCCGGTGGCGGTAACGGCGTGCGTCTAGACGCGGGCAACGCTTATACCGGTGCGGAGATATCCCCCTACTACGACAGCTTGCTTGTCAAGGTAACAACTTTTGACCGTACATTTGAGGGTGCTAAACGCAAGGCTATGCGTACTCTCGGCGAAATGAGACTCAGAGGCGTCAAGCATAACATTCAATTCTTGAGCAATATTTTAGTTCACCCTGTTTTTGCATCGGGTGACTGCAATACTAGTTTTATTGATAACACGCCTGAACTATTTTTACTTGAAGAGCCTAAAGACCGTGCAACAAAGATTCTTAATTATATTGCGGATGTTATTGTCAACGGTAAAAACAAAGAATTTAGATATGTCGGCGATATGCCGTCTGTCCCCCAATCTGGTGCGATTAAAAAAGGCTTAAAACAAACTTTGGACAAAAAAGGTCCTGCCGCAGTTGCTGAGTATGTCCTAAAAAACAAAAAGCTAATGCTTGCAGACACTACACTTCGTGATGCACACCAATCTTTGCTTGCTACCCGTGTACGCACAAAGGATATGGCGGCAATTGCGGATTATATGGCACACTCTATGCCCAATCTTTTTGCTTTAGAAATGTGGGGCGGTGCAACATTTGATGTTGCTTATAGATTCTTGCACGAGTCACCATGGGAACGCCTCGAAATTTTACGCAAAAAAATCCCTAACACTCTATTTATGATGTTGCTTAGAGGCGCTAATGCTGTAGGTTATACTAACTATCCCGATAATGTTGTGCGTGAATTTGTTAAGGAATCGGCAAAAGCCGGAATTGATGTTTTCCGTGTTTTTGACAGTCTTAATTGGATGCCTAATGTTGAGGTTTCTATAGATGAGGTTCTTAATCAAAACAAAATTTGCGAAGGTTATATTTGTTACACAGGTAATATTGACGACCCTAACCGTGATAAATACGGACTTAAATATTATGTAGACCTTGCCAAACAAATGGAAAAAATGGGTGTCCATATACTTGGTATCAAGGATATGGCGGGACTTCTTAAACCCTACGCTGCTTACAAGCTTGTTAAGACGCTCAAGCAAGAAGTCGGTATGCCTATTCACTTCCATACGCACGACACAAGCGGTAACGGTGTTGCGTCTGTACTAAAAGCCGCCGAAGCAGGCGTAGATATTGTTGACACAGCAATCGCATCTCTCTCTTCTCTTAGCAGTCAACCGTCCATGAACGCTATTGTTACCGCACTCGAAGGTCAAAAGCGTGATACAGGATTTGAAGACCAAAAGCTACTCCCTATCTCTGATTACTGGCACGGAGTACGCAAGTTATACGGTGCGTTTGAGGCTGACCTTACCTCTCCTACTACCGATATCTACAGATACGAAATCCCCGGCGGTCAGTACAGCAACCTCAAACCGCAAGTTGAGGATTTGGGACTTGGCAAGAGATTTAACGAAGTCAAAGAAATGTACAAAGTCGCTAACGACCTTTTGGGCGATATCGTCAAAGTAACTCCGTCGTCAAAAATGGTCGGCGACCTTGCTATCTTTATGGTTCAAAATGAACTTACTCCCGACAACATTGTCAAAAAAGGCAAAAACCTTGCTTTCCCTGAATCTGTCGTAAGTTACTTTGAGGGTTATATGGGTCAACCGCAAGGAGGATTCCCGCCGGAACTTCAAAAAACTATCCTCAAAGGCAAAACCCCTATTACCGTTCGTCCCGGCACACTTCTGCCCCCTGCTGACTTTGCTAAAGTCAAAACAGAAATCGCTCCTTATATCACCGACCCTACAATGCAAGATATGGTTTCTTATGTACTATATCCAAAGGTTGTCGGAGGTTTTTGGAAACACCGTGACGAATTTAGTGACCTGTCTTGCCTAAATACAGATGTATTCTTCTTCGGACTTGAACCGGGCGAAATGACAAGAGTTGATATAGAAGACGGTAAAACCTTGTATATTAAACTTATCAGTATTAGCGACGCAGACGAAGAAAGCAATTACTGTAATGTTGTGTTTGACCTTAACGGTGTCCGCCGTGAGATTGCCGTAAGAGATGTTTCTAAAGGCGAGGCTATCGCCGCTTATACTAAAGCTGACCCTAACAATCCTAACGAAGTCGGCGCAAGTATCAAGGGTATGATAAGCAAGCTAAATGTCTCCCCCGGTAGCCCTGTCAAATCAGGCGATGTAGTAGCTATAATCGAAGCTATGAAAATGGAAACCCCAATCCTAGCCAAAGCTAACGGAGTTGTCAGCGAAATCCTTGTCAAAACCAACCAACCCGTTATGGCAGGCGAACTATTGCTTAAACTAAAATAATTATAATACAAAAAAACAGCCACGAGGTTTATCTGCGTGGCTGTTTTTTATATGTGTATCTAATTCTACCTTAACCCCCTATTTACCACAGCACTGCTTATATTTCATTCCGCTATTGCATAAGCAAAATGCATTTCGAGATGTTTTTTTGATAGGTTTACAATACTCGGGGTGATAAGTTTGTATTAGATAGTTAAAAAATATTTGATCAGTCTCATCATTAGCTTGTTTTCTATATACACTATTTGAAATCATAAATGAAAAATCAATATCTTTAGATATTGTCATTATACTTTTTAATTTTTCAAAGTCCTCGTACATTATAAAGCCATAAACATCAATTTCGTCTATATCAAAAGTAGCATTTTGAAAATTGTTGATTAAATCAAGCCTACGGTTCAAATATAATAAAAATCTTTTGTCTGGTGCATTTTTTAGAATAGTATTAAAATCCATAATACTTAGACTAACTGGGTAATATGCAATCTTTTCTAATTGTTCATATTTTTGTATTGTCCCTGCTACAAATTTTAAGTCACTCAAAGTTAATACAATAGGATATATTTTTTTCTTTGGAAAAATTAGTTGTGTATCGCCATTCATAAAAACCAACTCACTACTACTATCACTGTATTTCATAAATGTATTTAAAGTTTTAAATCCTTTCCCGACTGATTTTTTTATATCATTAAGTATATCTTTTATAGGATAGAATTCGTTACAATCTATAAACTTAGAAGATTTGCATTCCACTACAATATAGGCATCAGGATACTCTATAAGCAAATCAATTTCCTGCAACTTATTGTTAAACTTATACTTTAACTTTTTATGAGGTGTTCTTTCAAAGTGATAAGATATACTTGATTCACAATATTTCTCAAAAAAATCTCCTCGTAATTTATAATACTTATTTATTTCAGTAGCAGAAATTTTCTCAAGAATATATTCTTCCATTATGCGAAAAGTATCATAAGCAAAAGCATGAGGATAAATCAAAAAAAATTTATTCTCAACCTCAATAAACAGATTTACTCTACTTCGAGGCAACTCGATATAATTAGTTGAAAATATCTCAAAAAATTTTTCAATCTTTGCAAGTGGTAATTTTGCGTTTTTTACAAGCACTTCTTTAAGATAGTACGGTTCTTGGGGGCGTGAGCTGCCTATAAAGGTTGCTTTTTCATTTGGTCTTTTAGATGCTAAATAATTTTGTTTAAGCAATGTAATTTCAGCAATAATTCTTGTGAAATCATCCTAAATAATTCCTAAGTCTATTTTTAATTTTTCTGCAATGTTAAATAATATAATAAGTCTATTAAATGATTCAAACATAGGGGGATAAGCTCTATAAATATAATTAAGTTCTTGACTCATTAACGCAATTTTTTCGTCCAAACTATCAACTGCTTGAAATCTATCCATATTCCCTTTTTTAAGCTTTTTATGTTGCGATAAAGATTGCAATACATATCTCACATTATTCTCATCACCGCATTCATCGTATATGTTTTTGTTTAAATCATTTTTTATTTCAAAAACAGCATTAAATATATTAGTTAAATTTTCAATTGCGATTTGTGTGTTTGTCATCTATAAATTATAACATTTACCAACAAAGAAATCAAGCAACTAAATATATTAAATTACTTATTTCCAATAACCTGCAATGACAGTTGCCCCCTTTGTTTTGGTTGCGGTATATTGGATTTTGTGCTATAATTATTGTAATCAAATGAAAAAAATTGACTGTACAAAATTGATAAATAGCCTTACAAAGCTAATCGCTAAGGCTAATGTGACTGTTGATACGGTTGCGACAACCAAACTTAGGGAGTGCTTGGCAAAAGAAACTGCCCCCCATTCAAAATGGGCATTGGAGCAAATTGTAGATAATATTGACATAGCAACCAAAACCAACTCCCCTGCTTGTCAGGATACGGGTATGGCGGTGTTTTTTGTTAAGTTAGGACAAAATGTGCGTATCAAGGGTGGCTTGCTTACCGATGCGATAAATCAAGCGATACGCTTAGCTTATGTAGATAATTATTTTAGGCTCTCTATTGCTGACCCGCTTACTCGCACTAATACAGGTGACAACACTCCTGCGATTATTCATATTGAGTTAGTGGACGGCGATACTTTTGAGATAGATTTTTTGGCAAAAGGTGCGGGAGCAGAAAATATGAGCAGTCAATATATGCTCCGTCCCGGTGACGGCAATAAGGGCATTATTAGTGCCGTTATAGATTGCGTCAAGTCCGCCGGCTCTAACCCTTGCCCGCCTATCGCTATCGGAATCGGAATCGGCGGCAATATGGAGGCAAGCTGTATTCTTGCAAAAAAAGCACTCCTAAGAATAGGAGAACCTCACAATGACACCAAGATAGCTACTCTAGAAAATGATATTCTTACCGCAGTCAATGCACTCAATATCGGAGCAATGGGTTTTGGAGGTAATAGCACCGCATACGGCGTCGCTATAGAAACTTACCCTACTCATATCGGAATGTTGCCTATAGCAATCAATCTGCAATGCCATAGTGCAAGACATTTTAGGCTTGTGATGTAATTGTCATTAGAGCAGGATAATTTCGGGCGGTCAGTCGAAGACCAAGCGAAGCGTCTGCTCGCCCTACAACAACTGCACCAAAAAATCCAATCGTAGGGACTGGCATCGCCTGCCCGAATAATAATTATCTTTTTTTTACAAGTCATTGCGAGGAGCGAAGCAACGAAGCAATCCTATGTAAAGTGTTCTATTCGTGGGATTGCGAAGCCTACCCTGAGCTTGCCGAATGGGTCGCTTTCGCTCCTCGCAATGACTTGTAAACTTACACTTAAATTGACTTAATATTCGGGTCGCCATCCTCGGTGTCCCAAATATTACCCAACATACTAAAAATGAAAACAACCTCTCTCTCATTACCAATAACCGATGTTACTCACCTTAAAGCAGGTGATATTGTTTCTATATCAGGGACAATTTTTACTGCTAGAGACGCTGCTCACAAGCTGATGTGTCAGTCTATCCTTGACGGCAATCCCCTGCCTTTTGATATAACTAACCAAGCTATCTACTATGCAGGTCCTACAGCAACACGACCTGATACGATTATAGGCAGTTGCGGTCCGACAACTGCTCAAAGAATGGACGAGTTTACTCCGCCTCTTTTGGAAAAAGGACTAAAGGTAATAATAGGAAAAGGCAACCGAAGCAAAGCTGTAATTGCCTCGATTGCCAAAAATAAAGCTGTTTATTTGTCCTGTGTAGGCGGAGCGGCTGCACTAATCAGCAGTAAGATTATTGCTGCCGAACCTATTGCCTATCCGCAATTAGGCTGTGAACAAGTCCTCAAGCTAACCGTCAAAGACCTCCCTGCTATAGTTTCGGTTGACAGCAACGGCAATGTCTTTGGCTTGTGATTATTTTTGTTTGCATTATGTTTTCAAATTGTAGGGGCGGGTATCAACCGCCCGAATATCGCTAAAACAAGTGAAACACCCCGTCGGCTATCGCCGCCACCCCTCTTAAAAGAGGCATTGTTCAAAGCGTGTGTATTGTGTGAGGTTTATATAAGAAAGTTCATAAGGGTGTCCTACGAAGCACCGAAGGTATTTCAACCGAAGCGGAGAAATCACCTCATTAGCGGTGTTATAGTACAGTTTTTGAGGAGATTTCTCCGCTTCGGTCGAAATGACACCCAACTAACTTACTCTTAACTATAAATAAGTTTGGGGGTTCTTGAACAATGCCCTTAAAAGAGGGGAATTATTGTTGCAGCATTAACCAAATTCCCCTCTCCTTGAGAGGGGTGGCGGCGATAGCCGACGGGGTGTTTTTATCATTGTTTATTACAACTAAGAAAACGATGTTTCAACCGAAACATCGTTTTTTTGCGTATTCAACTAATCACTAACCACTACTTAACCAATTTCGTCATCAAATCCACAAAGACATCTACTTCTTTAGAAGACAACTTTTTGATAAGCTCGATAAGATTATTTTCGGCGGCGTTGTCGGATTTTACATAAGTTCTGTTTGTATACGGGTCACGGCAAGCGACTCCTCTATCTACAAGGCTGTTAAGCACTTTGTACACAAGCGGTTTGTGACGCATAACTGTACTACGGTATTTATTTTGATACCTTAGCGCAAGTTTTGAGTCACCGTTAGAATGCTCCAAAATCGCACTACGCACAGAAATCCCTCGTCCTCTAGCCGAAAAAATATACTCCATAAGGCTCTCTACCTCTTTAGGCTTAAAAGGTTCGAATTCCTTGCGAGCGTGCGTTACCGTATCTATGCCAAGACTTTTTGCCATTTGCGGCAAAATTTCTAATAGGCGTGATTGACTATAGTAATAGTTACGCACACTGTTAATACTTTTACCAACTTTTCGCGCTACATCAACAAAAGCTGTGTTAAGTTTGGCGTTGCTGTCTTTAGCCGACTTAACTGTGTCAAACAAAAATTTGGTGTTTTCTAAAGTCCAATTTTTACTCATACAACAAATTTTTGCCATAATTTACCCTATTTATACATATAATATCTTATGAATATTACTTTACATTTTGCGGCGGAATTTGAAACCTGTTATCTTGCAAACGGACTTTTTGCCGAAAGTGCCGAAAAAATCAGTTATCCGAAAGACGAAGCAATGTACATCACGGTATTACCGCTTAGTGCCATTCATTTGCCTTATACTGTTAAGCTAATCGGCGGTTTTGCAGTAACTAACAAAAACCTCTGCAAAACTTTTGTTTTGCCAAGAGGTAATTATGTAGTCAAACTTTTGCCTCGTTTTAATTATGTTTATTCGCCTAATAACGATGTCGGACATTCTATAGAGACTAATCTTGTCTCACGCTTTTTTGCCTTTGTCAAATCAAAGGATTGGAATAATGCCCGCCAAATGATGACTCAAGATTTAGGCTCGTCACTAACTGATGATTCTCTTATGAATTTTTTTGAAGAGTACACAGAGATAGTCGAAAACAAATATTTGCCCGGTGAGAATAATGTTCACTTTTTGGCGGACGAAAACAGCAACTGCACACCGTACAAGTTTAGTTTGGAGAATGGATTAATTGATAATATACAAGAAGTAGATGTGTAATCTTACTCTTTCGTCCGTCTTTTTTCGCCCCCTTTCGTCATTGCGAGGAGTTTACGACGAAACTATGGTGTCATCTCGACCGAGGGAGCGTAGCAACCGAGCGGAGAGATCTCCTCAAAAAACTGAACTAAATCTATAAATGAGGAGATTTCTCCGCTCGGTTGCTACGCTCCCTCGGTTGAAATGACACTTAGGCTCTTCATAGGACACCTTATCTTGAGGTTTTGCAACAAGTCTAATGACGGCAACCCCTGCGGGGGTGTGTCGCTTCGCTCTCCACAATTAAGAATAGCGACTATCCCCTATTTTCCGCATAATACCTGTCACACAACTCACGATACTTCTGTGACATTTTAAGTATATAGTTGGAGCGGCCTCTTTCATCAAGCGTATTTAATTTGTCTTTATCAATAATAAGTCCTATCGGATTGCTTATAACATCGTCCGAACGCAAAATATCGCTTACTTTTTTATACAGCATTTCATCCTCAAGTATTTCGACCACTCTTGTTGCGCCGCTCTGGTCTGCTCCGTAAGCAGTACGGCAATAATTACCGATAGCTACCTTATCTATAGGCTGACTATCACTTATTGTGATAGCTATCTCCTTGCGTTGCTTGACGATATCCCAGTAACCTGTGATTAGTCTCTTTTTAGCACTTTTTGCTTTCTTTTTAAGTACAACGCATTTTTCTTTTTTGTATGACATATGGATTTCCTCCTAAGTAATACAGTAAGTATATCATCATAATGCTATAAATGTAACGGTGTTTACAAAACTAGACAAATTTTGCAAGCAGAAAATTTTTTGAAAAATTTATTAAAAAACTTGTTAAAATGTTTGACAAACAACTTTTGAGTGAGTATACTGTTAGTAATGAAAGTAAAAGCAACCCAATTTAACAATGCATGGCAATGGCGTGTTTCGATGTGTTTTACCGAACCTCGTCTAATTTGCGATGCCTAAAATAATTGGGCATATACTATTATAGCAAATTGAAGTGTGTTAGGTAAAACTGACGCACTTTTTTTAATTTAAGAACACATAGAAAATTATGAAACTTAAAATATGCGGATTACAAACAATTCAGGACATTGAGTATGTCAATCAAGCCGACATAGATTATGCTGGGTTTGTATTTGCCCCCTCCCGTCAATATATTACGGTTAAGACGGCACAAACCCTCAAAAAAGCACTTAATCCTAAAATAAAAGTTGTCGGAGTTTTTGTAAATGAGTTGCCCGATTTTATCAAAAACTTGGTTGCCGACAAAATAATTGACCTTGTACAATTCCACGGAAATACCGAATTCGCACTCCCTTGTCCGACTATAAGAGCATACCGTATGCGTACAAAAGCCGATATTACTCCGACTAAGTGTGATTTTGCATTATTTGACTCTTATACTACAGGCACAGACGGGTCAACAGGAAAAACATTTGATTGGCGACTGATTGCTGACTACAAAGACAAACCTTTCTTCTTAGCCGGAGGTATAAATATTGACAATCTCCAAGCAGCTATGACATATAATCCATACTGTATAGATATAAGCAGCGGTGCAGAACAAAACGGAATCAAATCAAAATCAAAAATACTTGAAATCGCTAAAGCGGTAAAGGAATTTAACTTATGAATAACTATAATTCAAAATTCGGACAATTCGGCGGTCAATATGTCCCCGAAATACTAATGAGCGCTGTGGGTGAGCTTGAGGACGCATACGGCAAATACCGTAATGACCCTACTTTTAATGCAGAGCTAACAGATTTATATAACAATTATGCAGGCAGACCATCCCTACTCTATTATGCAAGTAATATGACTAAGGATTTGGGTGGCGCAAAGATTTATTTTAAGCGTGAAGACCTCAATCATACAGGGTCACACAAAATCAATAATGTGCTAGGGCAAGCCCTGCTCGCCAAAAAAATGGGCAAAAAGCGTCTTATTGCCGAAACAGGTGCCGGTCAACACGGTGTGGCTACTGCAACTGCCGCCGCCTTGTTTGGGTTGGAGTGTGAGATTTTTATGGGCGAAGTTGACACCGAACGGCAAGCACTTAATGTCTACCGTATGCGTCTTTTGGGTGCAAAGGTCAATGCCGTAACAAGCGGTACACGGACACTCAAAGATGCCGTCAACGAGACTATGCGTGAGTGGACCCGCAGGGTCCAAGATACACATTATTTAATCGGCTCCGCAATGGGTCCCCACCCTTTCCCTACTATGGTGCGTGACTTCCAAAGCGTGATTAGCCGTGAAGCAAAACAACAAATTTTAGAGGCGGAGGGCAAACTCCCAAAGGCTGTTATCGCTTGTATTGGCGGAGGCAGTAATGCTATCGGAGCGTTTTATCACTTTATAGGTGACAAAGGTGTTGAGCTAATTGGTGCGGAAGCGGCAGGTAAAGGCATAGATACACCGCACCACGCCGCCACTATAGCACACGGTCGTCCGGGAATATTCCACGGTATGAAATCAATCTTCTGTCAAGACGAGGACGGTCAAATTGCTCCTTGTCACTCAATTTCGGCAGGACTTGATTATCCTGGAATAGGTCCCGAACACGCCGAGTTACACACTCAAAAGCGTGCCAACTATGTAGGAATAACCGATGATGAGGCGGTAGGTGCATTTGAATACCTATCACGCACCGAGGGGATTATCCCTGCAATCGAATCAGCTCATGCTGTAGCATACGCTATAAAGTCAGCCAAAAAATATAAGGGCGGTTCGATTATAGTTAATATTTCAGGTCGTGGAGATAAAGATGTGGCAAGTATAGCAAGATACAAAGGAGAAAATATCAATGAATAACAAAAAATTTGTCAGCTTTATAACAGCAGGTGACCCGTCACTTGATAAGACCAAAGAATTTATTGAGGTGTTATCCGAGTATAGTGACTTTGTTGAGGTGGGGATTCCTTTTAGCGACCCTATAGCCGAGGGTGATGTAATTGAGGCGGCTAATGCTAGGGCGCTTGCAGGCGGTACAACTACCGAAAAAGTTTTTGATATGCTAAAAACCGTCAAGCTCTCTCCTGCTAAGTCGTGCAAATTAGTTATACTTACTTATATCAATCCTGTTTTTGCGTACGGTTATGATAAGTTTGGCAAAAGGTGCAAAGAGTGCGGTGTGCATGGCTTAGTTATCCCTGACCTGCCTTTTGAGGAGCGTGCCGAAGTAGAGGGTCATCTTAACAAATACGGTGTACATCTTATTACATTACTCGCTCCGACTTCAGCCGAGCGTATCAAAAAACTTGCTTCTGTAGCAAGCGGTGGTTTTGTCTACCTTGTTTCGTCTATGGGAACAACAGGAGTGCGTACAAAATTTGACTCTGACCTTGCCAAAACTGTTGCTCAAATCAAAAAATCAACCAAAATTCCTGTGTGTGTAGGATTTGGAATATCAACTCCGGAACAGGCACAGAACATAAGAAAAATTGCTGACGGAGTTATTGTCGGTAGTGCAATTGTTAAGATAATCGCCGAACACGGCAATAACAGTAGCGCATATATAAAAGAATATATCCAAACTTTAGTCAATTAGTTTGCCAATAGAAATGATTGACTATCTCACCTAAAGGAGGTCAATATTATGACTTACAAAGAAATATTGTACAAGGTTACAAATAACCAAAAATTAAATAAAGATGAGGTCAATACTCTTATCAAATCTATCAACAATAATCAGGTGTCTGATGTTCAAATTGCTGGTTTTCAGGTGGCACTTCTTATGAAAGGTGCATCACAAGAGGAAATCGCTTATATCGCAAGTGCTATGCGTGATAATTGCGTACCTCTAAGACCAAAAGTTAAGGGCGGGCTGATGGATACTTGCGGTACGGGTGGCGGTCTTTCCACTTTTAATATCTCGACTGCAACGGCTATTGTGTCGGCATCGGCAGGCATAAATATCGCAAAACACGGTAGTCGAAGCCTTGCTAGTCTGTCGGGTAGTGCCGATGTACTTGAAGCTTTAGATGTCAATATCAATTTGACTCCAAGTCAAGCCGAAGAAACTATCGAAAAAATCGGAATTGCATTCCTATACGCTCCCCTATTTCATCCTGTTATGTGCAAGGTCTTGCCTGCCGAATCGGATTTGGGTATCAAAACTATTTTTTATACTATTATCGGACCGCTTATCAATCCGGCTTTTGCCACAAAACACTTACTTGGTATCTACAAGCCCGAATTACTTGATACCGTTACTTATGTCGCTCAGGAATTAGGTTACACCGATGCTATGTTTATACACGGATTAGACGGTCTTGACGAGATTTCGCTACTTGGCAAAACCCGTATCAACAGATTACAAAACGGCAAAGTTACGACATTTGAGATAACGCCTGAGGATTTTGGGTTAAAAAGCTGTACGCTTGACGACATCAAATCCGATACTCCTAAATACAATGCCGAAATCATCAAAAAAGTGTTTGAGGGCAAGCTAAAAGGCGCTAACAAAGACGCTATTGTACTTAACACCGCAGGCGCACTTGTCGTAGGCGGCAAAGCAAAGGATTTTGGTCAAGGGGTCAAACTAGCTACAGAACTTATAGAAAGTGGCAAAGCCCTAAAGAAATTAGATGAATTACGAAAAGCAAGCAATGCGTATTTGAAGTAATATCTAGATGGATAATTGTTATTCGGGCAGGCAATGCCAGCCCGAACAATAATTATCTACTTATTCTGTAATAACGACTTACGCCAAGCAAGATACAAACAGACAAACTCTACAACCACAACATCACAAAACAAACTTAGCACCTAACCCCTAATAACACTATGAACATAACAAGCAAAACTATAATAGACTTCAAACCTATATCCCCTATGTTTGGCGATTTGTTTGGAGACCGTGACCCTATCGCTGTAGCCAAACATCTTGAGCAAAAAGGAATTTTGGGGATATCAGTAGTCACACGAGAACAAGACTTCGGCGGTTCTATTGACCTACTAAGGAGATTACGCAAAGCCGTTAGATTACCTATTTTGCGTAAGGACTTTGTGACTTGCGAAAATGATTTGCATATTACTAAAGAATATTGCGCAGAAGGTATTTTGCTAATTTGTTCCTTGACACCTAATATCGACAAACTCTATGAAAAATCATTAAGCCTTGGTCTCAAACCTGTTGTAGAAGTGCATACAGAAAAAGAAATGCACCTAGCAAAAAAACTAGGTGCAAAAATCATCGGAATCAATAACAAAGACATAACAGGATTAGAAAAAGACAACGGCACAACTACCCGCACCTTAGAACTCATCAAACTCGCACCCAAAGATTCCTTTGTAATAAGCGAAAGCGGAATACAAAACAACACCGATGCCCAAGCAGTCCTAGAAGCAGGTGCAAACGCCGTCCTAATAGGCACAGCCTTTTGGAAAGGCAACCTTAAAATCTAAAATCTTAAAATAACAAAAACCGCTTTGAAAACTTCAAAGCGGTTTTTGTTAATAGCTAATCTATAAGCCGAGTTCTGTATTGGACGGCTATCTATCTAGGGGCATAGTTGCCTATGCCCTCAAGCGATATAGGGGAACCGACGAGCAACCGATTGTTCCCGCATCTTGCATCAGGTGGGGTTTAGATAGCCCCGAATGTCACCATTCGGGCGGTGGTCTCTTACACCTCCATTTCAACCTTACCCTATTTCTAGGGCGGTATATTTCTGTTCCACTTTCCCTAAAGTCGCCTCTGCCGGCAGTTAACCGGCACCCTGCTCTGTGATGCTCGGACTTTCCTCGTTGCTCACGCAACGCAACCGTCTGATTAACTATCAATCTTATAATAACATTACAACCTAATATAAGTCAATCAGAACGGCAGATAAATATCAAACTTTTTTATTCGTATCAAATAATCACATCTCTAAGTGCATTAAAACATGGATTATCAAAGCCGCATTCGGGAAATTCAAAACCGTCATATACGGGAATCATTAGACGCGCCGTACCAACCGTAGTAAATTCTTCTTCATAACAGCAATTAACCGATACCGTGTCATCGGATAAAAACGCCCCGTTTGAAGAGTTGATTCCTGCTCTTACTTTAATATTACTGAACTCAGGCATAAATAACATCACCTCAACCCGTTGCATTAAAGCTCCGTATCCGATAGCCTCTCGCCCCGTGTTATCTCTAAATCTACATTTAACTGGAACATTAACGGTGCAAGTAATCCTTGATTTTACCCCGACACGGTGTGACTCTATATCACTAATCACTGCCGCTCCCTCACTAACCAAATCTAAAAAGACAAAAGGCGGCTCAAGTCCTGCCGGCATAGCGTCAAGCCTTACAATAAAATTTTCGCTGTCAACCCTTCTTACACAACCGTCAAAAACCCTTGGAACTTCTATCACAACTCTCTCGCATAAACATTCTAACGGGTCGCCGCAAATCCGCCCCGGACGGACATGCTCTCTTCTATTTCTTGGCATAAATATGTAATCCTCCCCTCTTTGCAGTCTATGCAGGGAGGAATATAAGTGTTAATTAGGAATTAACAATTTTGTTGACTACTTAAACTAATAATTTTAACTTAGTTGCTAAGTATATTTTCAATTTTTTCTAGTATTTTGTTTCTGCCATATCCGTTATGGTCTACGGCTATAATATTGTCAATCCCGAGACCTGTAGCTGAGGCAAGCTGAGATAGTGCCACCCCTTGTTGTGAGCGTGACAGCTTGTCTGCTTTGGTTGCGATTACCCCAAACGGCAATGTTTTTTGATACAAAAATTTGAGCATTTGCATATCGTCAGCACTTGGTTTATGCCTAATGTCAAGTAGCAAAAAAGTATATTTAAGCTGTTCTGACACATCAAAATACCCCTCGATAAGCGGAGCGAATGCCTTGCGTTGCTCTTTTGATGTTGCTGCATATCCATACCCAGGAAGATCAACAAGTGTAAAGTTGATTTTTGTATCGTCTTGCCCTTTACCCGTTATATCAAAAAAATTGAGCAAGCGGGTACGTCCCGGAGTGTTACTCACTCTTGCAAGACCACGACGCCCCAAAAGCATATTGATAAGACTAGACTTGCCTACATTAGACCGTCCTGCAAAACATATCTCCGGACTGCCCCATTCCTTTTGACTATACAAATTAGAATCGGCAATCGATGTAATAAATTGTGAATTATTGATAATCATTTTGTTTGGCTTAGGGAGTAGATTGTTTGTCATTGCGTCATTGCGAGGAGCGTAGCGACGAAGCAATCCCACGAATAGGACACTTTACATGGGATTGCTTCGTCGTTAGCACTCCTCGCAATGACGGAAATCATCTCGATTTTTTTGTCAAAAAATTTTTAGCGTCAAAATGCTTAATTTTGCCGAGGCTCTTTTTTGCGTCACAGGCTTATAGCGTTAGATGTTTTTTCATTAGGCATCAAAAAAGCCCTATAATCATTGTACAAGATTACAGAGCTTTTGTCAAATGTAATTATAATTATTTCCTAATATTTACAGTAATTATTCCTGCAACAAAGCCTGTAACAGCTCCCAGCACCACATCATTAAGCAATGTCAATCCGACCGCCCATGTATTGTTGTCTAGTAACGAAAATATTACGAAAGCAAGTGCAATAAAAATCAATCCGACTGCAAGTCCTACAAAAGCACCGTTCTTGGTTTTTTTGAGTGCAAAGAAACACGCAACCAAAATCGCAATACCCTTGATAACTTGATTGATAATAGAAATAAATCTAGTATCTATACTAAGCCATTGTACAACAAAAGCCATTATCAGTATGCCTACAAGACTTATAAGCATAGCGATTATTACGGCTTTCAAAATTTTGAGCGTCAATCCAAAAATCGGATTAAGCTCTTTGTTCTTGCTACCTTTCATATCAAATTATATGAAAGGGTTGTACAATTTAGAACAACTTTAGTACGGACTTTTGGTCGGAGGCTTTTTAGTCGTAGTGGTTTTTTTAGCGGTGGTTGACCTTGTCCCTGTAGTAGTTTTTGCTGTAGTTGATTTTCTAGTGGTTGTTGTAGTTTTTCTAATAGGAGTAGATTTTGGCTTAGTTGGTGTTTCTGCCATAGTGTCCTCAAATTCATCAACTACTTCAGTTGTTGCTACAGGTGTGCTAACCTCGCTAGTCTCCATCTCTGCTTGTACAGGCTCAACTACATCAACTACAGGCTCTATCTCAAAGACATCCGTTTTTGAACCGTTACAGCACTCTATATATGGATTGGGCTGACCTGCTTTGCTCATAATCATAAGCATTCCGGCAAAATCTATCCGCATATAAGTTTTGCAACCTTCGCAACCGGTTTCGATAATCATAACCTTGTCCACAGGAGAAATATCCTCCATATCAACAACCGTCCCGATAACACCGCTTACCGTCTTAATAACATCGCCCTTGCCTACGCTATTACGCAAGTCATGGATTGCGGCACGCCGTTTACGGTTAGTAAGAGTTGGCAAAACAAAAAAAGCTCCTATAACAAAAATGCCGAGTACAACCATAATGGCTATTGTAGCGCCTTGATTACCGCCACCGATAAATAAATAATTCAATGTTTAATCTCCTCAATTACCTTTTTGATAAGGCTTTATATTGTCATAAGTTTAACATAATTACAGGCAATATGCAAGCAATTTTGACTATAATACAATAATGGTCAAAAAAATATCTATTAAACCTCAAACACCTTACCCGACATATATTCAAGCGGCGGCGGCATATTGTCAAAAATCAATTTATATGCACATAATTGCTGCCGTACAAATCCAAACTCTTTGTTAAATCTATTGTCACCGTATTTGCCGTCACCTGCTAATGGGTGTCCTATATGTTTGAGGTGCGCACGGATTTGATGTGTCCGTCCTGTGATTAGCTCAACCTCTAAGAGTGTTGTATGCGGACGGTACTCTATAACTTTGTAAGCTGTTGCAATTGGCATATACCCGACTTTGGCTTTATCGGATATGTAGACTAGACTTTTTTTGCTATCCTTAAAGAGATACGCATTAAGCGTTGCCTTATTGTTTTTAACCTTACCGACAACTTCTGCCAGATAAAATTTTCGCACCCCTTGCGGCAAGCAATCTACTATACCGCCTCTTGCAAATACTACTAGACCTCTAGTATTACGGTCTAATCTATGTAACGGCTCTGAATCCGTATATTTTGTTTTAATAAGCAAATCAAACTGTCCGACTGTCTCTAACCCTGCGTCCTTGTAGGCTATTACAATATTATCGTCAGCATACTTGATACTGACTTTTGGAATCATACTCTCAGGGAAAAACATATCAACTTTTTCGCCAAAATTGACATCTACATCTCTTGACACCCTTACCCCATCTACCTTTGCTTCTTTTAAGGTTATCTGCCGTTTGATATTTTTTATATCAATATAAGGGTATTCAGATATGACTAATTGAGATAGTGTGCCGTTAGCTTTAGATTCAAACGAAACTTTCATTGCTATGTTTTAAGATTGCTTAGTCGCTTTAGACGGATTTTTTTTGCCGTCAATGTCTTTGATAAAATCTACAAAAGTCGTCACATCTGTAAACTGACGATAAACCGATGCAAATCGAACATACGCAACAGGGTCTAACCCCTTCAGCCCTGCCATAATCATTTCGCCTATTTCTTTGGCTTTGATTTCTTGTACAAGACTGTTGCTGATTTTCTTTTCAATTTCGCCAACCAGTTTATCAATCGCATGCATAGGTACGGGACGCTTTTCGCATGCCTTAATTATTCCGCTCTTAATCTTATTAGGGTCAAAAGATTGTCTGCGATTATCCGACTTGATTACAAAAATCGGGGATATCTCAACCACCTCGTATGTGGTAAATCTTATCCCGCATTTTAGACACTCCCTGCGTCGTCTTATACTCGAATTTTCGTCTGCGGCTCTGCTGTCAATAACCTTACTGTCCGCCGCATCACAAATAAAACATTTCATACAATACCTCTTGATAAGGGCTATTTTAATAGTTGTAAAGTCGTAGGGGCGGGCATTGACCCGCCCGAAAAGCAATTATCCTTATTTTTTTAGGATTAAGTATTCGGGCGGTCAATGCCCGCCCCTACGACTTTATAGATAATGTTATTCCTTTTTCATCATCGCTTGTTTTTAGCACCATTATCTACAGCCTTATTTTTTCTTTTGGAATTACTTCTTTGTGCTTTGATATTTTCTCGCACTTTTTTAGCGGCTTTATCAATCTGAGCTATAACCTTATTTTTCTGTAGCAAAAAATCACGACTCCATACTCTTATAATTTGCCAGCCACGAGAACCCATAAACTTAGCTCTTAATACATCTCGCTCAAGCACAGACGGCGATGACGCATATGCTGTATAATCGCACTCTATACCCACAAGATATGCGTCAAGAGTTTTGTCATAAATCGCAAGTGTTAGCTTATTAGCGCTATCACCCACATCAACTTCTACGGTATAACCGATTTTTTCTAAAGCGGTTTTTAGCTCTCTTGTAACTCGCTGGTCTTCTCTTTCTCTTGTTACTGTTACATTACTTTTGAGTCCGTCAAGAATCCAGCCAACCTCTCTGCTGTTGCCGCTTGAAACAGCTCTCGCATATTCTAAATATTTTCTAAAAATCTTAGGTCCGGCATTTTTTGCATTCTCAACATTAAGCTCCTCCGGCTCAATACTGGTCACCACATAAATTTTACTCTTTGCTCTTGTTATGGCAACATTAAGACGATTCTCGCCTCCTTCCAAATTAAGCGGTCCGAATTGCGATACAACCTTACCATACTCATTTTTGGCATAGCCGATACTAAAGATTATAATATCCCTCTCATCACCCTGAACATTCTCCAAATTTTTGATAAACAAGCTAACATCTTCACCCTTATCTTTGCGGTTGCGTTCTTTAGCGATAACTTCTCTAAAAGCGTTGTCCGCCGCACATTCCGAATCAATCAAATCGGCAATATGGTTGCCTTGCTCTGCGTTAAAAGTAATAATACCAATGGTTTCGTTATTTTTGCGTTCTTTAATCACTTTTTTGATAAGTTCTACAACTTTGCGAGCCTCAGCATCATTGTGGCGACCAATCCATTTGCCGTCAACCTTGATTCGCTCTATTGGACGAGAGTCTAGATTTTTGCCTAAGTTAGGTGCAACTTGGAGCTTGCCGTCATAAAAAACATAATTACTAAAGTTGATAAGCTCCTCGAATTTACTACGGTAGTGATAGTTAAGACGGGCGCTACTATAACGGGCTGTCGCAAGGTCAAGCAGACTCTCCACCTCTAATGCAGGTTGAGCATTAATGTCAAGGTCTTCTTCCTCTTCGTTACCCATATACCGCCTTACAAAGTGTGCTGTAGGTCTTAACTGCTTATTATCTCCTGCTACGGCAATATTCTTGCCCCTATAAATCGTAGGCAGTGTACTCTCAATAAAAATTTGTGATGCTTCGTCAAAAAGTATCAAGTCAAACAAGCCTGCCTGTAACGGAAGTAATTGCGATACGCTCTCAGGCGATAATAACCAACAAGGATACAAACAAAACAAGAGGTCGCTGTAATGTTCAACAAGTTTTCGAATTGCCCAATGACCTTGTGGTTTGCTAATTTGGTAGAAAAAGTTATTGTTGTCGGGACTTGCGTTATACATTTCCTTATACGCATTCCTAAAGCTGTCCGCACACATCTCCCGCACTACTTTTTGTTGCTCATCTTTGAGCGAAACAACCCGTGTCTTAATATTGTCAAAGTCCATTATGTTGGACAATTGAGTCTTGTACTCGTCCTCAGCTTTGACTATCTCGTGATACATACGCACAGGCAAAATACAGTCAACAACATGCTTAAACTCAGCCAAAGTTTTAGAATTCTCGTATGCAAAATTCAGTACAGCCGTCTCGGCTTCGGTACAGGTTGTAAGATTGATATTGAGGTCTCTGATGTCAACATACTGGTCAAGCGCATTAAGAATCAACTTGATATTAAGTATATTAGTATTAAGTATATTATCCACCGCCATCGCAAAACCTTTGCGGTCAAGTATACGGCTAAGAAGATAATACTCCCCCACATATGCTTTGACCGCCTCTAGCGTCTGCCAAAACTGTGCAGAAACCTCACGGGGGTTAAGACGGGGTGATTGCAACTTGGCAATATAATTGATAATAGGCTTGAGGTCTTTTTGGGTCATTAAGTCGTTTTCCAGATAAAAACCCAAAAGCTGTCGCATATTATTTGCCTTACCCATATCAAAAGGTGCAAGTCGCTTAGACAAAAGTCCTTTGAGATAAGTCTTAGCAGTATTAAGGGTATGGACATCTATTCCGCTCAAAACATGGTCAACGAAGGGATTGCTTTTTTGCATTTCCAGCCTTTTGTAATACAGTTCTGCCCTCTTTTTTTCGTTGATACTGCGTATCGCACTTCTTAACTCTTTGTATCCGTATCCCATAAGGCGAGTATTAAGAAGTAGTTTTTCGTATATGGCATACTCACCGCTGCTCTTGTTGATAATATACGACTCGGCATACATTTCTTGCAAAGTAGGTCCGAATGCCGTAGGGGCAAAAAGCGTCCTGCTGATAGTATCCAAATGGTCTATCTCTAACCCAAGCGTATTGCTGACATCTGCATATTTTAGCTCATGTGCCTGCATATCAGCGTCCTTGCTAGCAAGCGTATCATTATGCATAGTCTTAACCCGTTCAAAAAAAGCTGTTTTGTTTTTTTCGGGGTCAACAATATGCATAGCTTTTTTGTTAAGGCTACCTAATCTATTAAATACCACATCAAGGGCGGCTTTTTTTTGCGAAACCACCAATACTCGTTTGTTTTTGACGAGTGCATCAGTAATAACATTAACTATCGTCTGACTCTTACCTGTACCGGGTGGTCCATAGATAACCATATTACCGCTTTGGTTAAGCTCGGCGATAGCTGACTCTTGTGCATAGTCAAGCTGACTGATAGAATAAATCGACGGGTCAAAACGCTTAACCTTTTTTGACGGACGCTTATTTTCTAACAGTTCTGCAATAGCGTCAGTTGTCAGATTCTTTTTCTCAAGTACGCAATAGTCGTTGTATATTGAGTTGGCAAGCGGAAACCGTCCGATAACAGAGCAGTTTTTGACTTCTAAATCGTCACCCAATTTTGGCTCGGCGATATTATCAAAATTAGTAAGTCCGCTATTTTTTCTAAGTTGTGATGTTATTTTGATGCCTGCTTTTTTTAGGTATGTTATTACATCATCAATACTTTTTAGCCCTGCTGACTTCAAATCATCAAACTCTAGCCCTATCTCATCAAGATTGATATTATATTGTCTTGCATAAGCTGTAATTAAAACTTTGTTGAGCTGAATAGGCTCACCTTGTTTTAGCTCAATCTGCACACCGCCGTCATTATCGTCTACATGAATAATTACAGAAAAAAGCAATAGCGGAGCTTTAACCGCCGTCTCCTTGCCGATATAACCCGACACAAAAGGATACCCGACAAACAACTCATACCGCCCTGTCTCTCTCTCAAAATCCTCTATGTTCCGTTTGATGTTTTTTAGTGACTTGACTTGCGACTGTATTAGAGCTTTTTCGTCAGCTTTAGTTGTTGTCGCAGTTGTCGGAGTTTCTGTATCAGTTTGCTTTCCGTTCTTCTTCCTTTTGTCCGCTTCTATTTTTGGACGACCAAGATTGCTCAACAGCCGCTTGATATGGTTTTTGGATATCAAATCATAAGTCAATCTTTTGCCCGTCCACAAAAAATCAACAAAAGCATTAACCTCTGCATTGTCACCCTCAAGTATTTTGCCTATGTCATAGCTGTAAGCAGCACTCACCTTTTTTGCATACAAACTACGGTTTTTGCCACTTATTTCTATTAGCCTGTCTTTGTAATATTTATAAATCTTTTTCATATCTAAGAAAAAACAATCCTCCACCAAAAGTTGTGATATAAGAAAGGGCGTCAGCCGAACCGTCATAAAGTGACGGCTTTCTTATAATAATTTACTCAAAAAAAAACTCCCAACAATACTAAAAGTCAAGAGATTTTATTGTACCATATATCTATATGCTAAGTCAAACAAAGCTAACAGTTATTTTGAAATTCCGTTACTCATTAACGACTGTGCAAAAAGCAACCGCCGTAGTTTTGTTATGAGATATACTAATGTTGACTTGTTGTTTATCAAATAATTTTGCCGCTTCGCCGTGCAACACTACATAGGGTTGCCCGAGTTCTGTATGTAACACTTCAATATCGGTTAGCTTAAAACCTCTTATGCCTCTACCGCTTGCTTTGGCTACCGCCTCTTTGGCACAAAAAAAACCTGCAAGGGTTTCGGCTCTGCTACCCGTGCTATGGTAATACTCCATTTCGGCGGTGGTAAAAGTTCCTTTGACAAAGGGTTCTTTGCTTGCCGCCTTTTGGACACGCTCTATTTCGATTATATCTACACCAATCATTTTTTCAAATATTTTTTGGACAATTAGTTTTTATACAGTCAGCAATGGGTATGTCCTTAGACTTGTAACGAAACCCTATTTTTGACGATAAACATTGTTGGTCTGTCATCCTGAGCGAAGCGAAGGATCTAGCGTTAGCGGATAAAAAGCTGTAAAAAGAGGTGTTTTTAGTGTTTTTC
>WQVM01000013.1 GCA_009783985.1 Bacillota bacterium
CCTTGTTGTTCCATTTTTTACCTCCGTTTGGAAACAACGCATACTAAGGATAATCGCTTGTTCTTAGTATAGCACTTGTTGTCAACCATGTCAATTGTATATTGGTGAATAATAAAGGAAATAAGAAAAAGGCGGGGGAATCCGCCTTTCTCTGTTTCTCTTATTAACTTGCTTTGTGGTCTGTGTTGGTGTACAGAGGTATCTCTTGCTCTTTCTTATATACTGAATACAACAAATCTATGAAAATATCTGTTAGCTTTTTTGTGCCTGCATAGCCTTCCTTTATTGTGTAGACCCTTTGAGTTGGGTATCGTCTTTGCTTTTTTGCTTTATTCATTCTTCTTAGTTTCTCCATTAGTTTTTGAGATTATTTTACTATTTAATTACAACTGTACTGTTTAAGTCAGCATCTGCGACTTTAATATTTTTTACTTCTTACCTCACCTCTTGCTAAAGATTCTGCTTGAAACATTTCTTTTAGTTTAAGCATCCACTCCATACCACTGTCTATAGAATCCATTACATCCCAAGCGGGTACAGGACTCTTCTTCATATAAATAGATACATTATCTTGACAAATATACTCGTAATCTATTATAGCTGCGGATAAAATATTGTGGAGCTTTTTTATAATCCTTTCCTCATAATATATCCTTTTCTCTTTTTCCCTTAACTCCGCTAAGATTAAAATATCCTCTTCGTCCCATTCGTCTTCTGGAATTTCTCTTAAAATATTATTAAGTCTTGATGCCTTATCTATTGATATTGTTTTACCCATCGCCTCACGGATAGCTTCGGGGGCTTCATTGTCTACCTTTTTTATCTTTGCTAATGTCCGTTCTCCTATTCCTGCTATCTCGGCTAACTCTTTGCGAGTGTCTATTGGATTATAACCTTTTGGCAAATTTGCCAAAAGGTCTACTCTCTTCCCTTGGTTTTCTCTCGCCCTCGTTGCGATCATATCCTTTAGCCTCAATGCCAGTCGCCCTCTCTCAACATCTGTTAGATTCCTCCGTGCTAGCTGATTTCGCATTATCCATTCTAATACAGAATCCTCATCCTCAAACTCCTTTTCTAAAGTATTAAACGGAATATCCAGCTCTCTGCAAATCTTATGACGATTGTGTCCGTCCACAATAATGCCATCCCATATTATTATGGCATCACGGCAACCATCCGCTTTAATGCTCTGATACAATTCTGTGTATTCCTCTGCACCAAGTGGTGTTATTAGTTCTTCAAATCTCTTGTTAATTTTTAATTCTTTCATTTTCGTTCTCCCTTTCTTGTTGTTTAGCTGTTTTCGTTACTTTGTGTTTATACCCCATTCTGACCCATACTTTTCGACTTTTTCCTTCGCACACGACACTAAAAAAGTTTTCTCGACTTAATTCTCATCCAAACAGTTTAGTGACACAGAGGCTTTGTTTCTCTGCACTCCAATTTTACTTTA
The DNA here is from genome assembly GCA_009783985.1 of Bacillota bacterium. Classification (GTDB taxonomy): domain Bacteria; phylum Bacillota; class Clostridia; order Christensenellales; family Pumilibacteraceae; genus WQVM01. The sequence continues at coordinate 1,454 of WQVM01000013.1, forward strand.
TTAAGTTGATACCCTCATAGCTTGCGAAAGCATACCAAACGCCTACAGCGGACTTTTGGTATAGCAAGTTATACCAAAATACAATTTTGGCTACTTGCCCTGCGGGGCTTTGACTGTTCCGCTTTACGAAACTAATTATGATGTGTTGAACATTGAATATCCTCCTTGACCTTTTTTAGTTAGCAAAAGCCGACTCTCTTAACTTGAGAATCGGCTTAAACATCTATTATTAAGTTGCCGTGAGGCTAACCCCAAAAAAGAATTAGTCCCTCCATATGTTAATACTAATTTTCATCCCTTACTGCTTTTCACCCATCCATTGGCCTTTTTATAATACATCCCCTATTATATTAGGGAAATATTTTGTATCTTTTCGGGGGTTTTATTGTTGCCTAGTTTTTATTAAAATCGGTATAGGGTGTCCCTATAGCCGAAACTAGTGGGTATGAAACAGGGCTGAAATCCCGTACTGATTCACACCCTTATCCTGCTTGTCTTTTTATATGCTTTATTCCCCTTTTTGAATCATTTTTTTGCACTCTTTTTCGCCTATCATCATTAAGCACACTCACTTTCTGTTTTGCATAACCGCACTTAACCTCGCTCGTGTATTCAAAAATAAAAGTCCCTCTATATACAAGGAATGGGATGTGTTATTTTGCCCCCCCCCCACAGACTGTCCGAAAACCAAATCAAAAGCCTCTCAATGCCAAACCTATACGGCTTGACTTTGAGAGACTTGCTTCCACTAATATTGATTGTTAGTTATTATTTGTGGATACTGGCTGTAGTCTTGGGATATAGCTGATAAAAAACATGGTACTCACCTGTAGTACACAAGTCCATTAGGGTCATTAAGATACCCCTTAGCAGGTCTTATATGAAACTTAGGGCTAAATCTATCCTTGCTCTGCTTTGAAGTGTGTTTTTGCTTTTTATTCATTAAGCAACCTCCTTTTTGAGAAGTTTTGTCATATATATTTATCCCATGGGTTACTTTCAACTTTTTTATTTGCTGATTCAATAGCTAATTTAGATACTGCAGACCTAAATTCATCCACATATCCTGTTTCTTCAAGATATTCATCATAAGTCTTAACATCACCGCCGTTTTCTTTTGCATCCATCAACAACAAAACCTCATCATAAGTTGGTGAATACAAAACACTAACTATTCTGTCAGAATATTTTTGAAAAACACGCCTATACTTATCATATCTTTTAGGTCCACTTGCTTTTACTTGTTTTTTCCCATTATAGAATAGTATTAACTCTATTTCAATTGGAACTCCAAAAATTGCATAAAAAATCAACAAGAAAAAGTTAATAAAAAACGGATACCCAAAATCGGGATTACTATTAGCTTTTCGTGAATACGCTTTCAATTCAACAGCATCTTGCAACCACAATGAGACCTTTTTGTTGAATTTGATTTCTCGTCTAATCCCCCAAATAATAAAGCAAACAATAATTGACAACACAATTCCAACACTAATACTTATCGTAATAATAACATGCGTAATACCAAAATCATCAAAAAACAGCCACATCAGTACAATAGGAGCTATAAGCAGCGTTATTGCAAGAAAAAAGATGCCTAGAACTATCGCTATTAGCTGTTTTTTGCTAAGAATTTTATATTGAAGTGATATAAGCTTTTTTGATTTTTGATTCATACTTAATAGCAAGAATTATTTGTCATCGTTGATTTTTTTGATATCTTTTAGGGGGGCTTTTGGGTTGCGTTTCATATCAAAAACGCCGTTGACTTCTTGCATTACATCTGTTGTTTGGGTTAGGCAGTAGCCACACACATATGGTAGTTTTTTGATTGCATCTACAAGGCTTTCTAGGCGCTCTAGATACGCTTTTTGGTCAGAGACGGTGTTGCCGTAGCCCCATCCTTTTTCTTTGTCCTTAGCGTATGCTATGCCACCAAATTCGGAAATTATAACTGGCTCACCACGATATTCGTAACCATCGGCAAAGACGGCACGAGGCACTCCGCCTAATGTAAACGAGTCGCTCAAAGTCTTGTCCATATCGCCATAAGCGTAGTCGATTCCGTCACCGAACTCGCAGTAGTTGTGGATGGTGATAATGTCGCTACGAGTATGCTCCCATCCGTCATTGCTAATAACAGGACGACGCTCCCCATCAAGTGTCTTAGTAAGGTAATACACGGATTCGGTAAAGTCTTGCTGAAAAATATCTGACGCTACATTTTTGATACCCCAACTTTCGTTGAAAGGCACCCATGTGAGTATTGACGGGTGATTACGCATTTGAATAACAACCTTGCTCCACTCCTCTATAACAGAAGTCACAGCATTTTGATTGTAGCTAAAATGCGAAGGCATCTCACACCAAACAACCAGACCCATAATGTCGCAGTAATAATAAAATCTCTCGTCCTCTATTTTTTGATGCTTTCGTATGCCGTTAAAACCACCTTCTAAAGTCAAACGCACATCCGTCTCAAGAGCTTCTTCATCGGGTGGTGTAAGATGACCATCACTCCAATAACCTTGGTCAAGAAGCATTTTGAGATAAAGCGGACCATTATTAAGCCAAAGCCCTCCATTTTTGCATTCTAATTTGCGTAATCCAAAATATGAGCCCACAGTATCCGTCACTTTTCCGCCCTTGTCCTTAAGTCTAAAAACAATATCATATAAGCGTGGTGCGTTAGGCGACCAAAGCTCGGTCTCCCACTCCATATTGTCAGAATTAAGGGCAACTGTCAGCCTCGTACGAGAGGATGACAACAATGTGCTTGCTTTAGCAATGAGTTTGCCGTTAAATTCTATATCAACCTCTACACTAGCATCCAAAGACCCTACACCCTCTGCCGCAAAACAAAAGTCAACACTCAAATCATCAAAATTAGGAACAATTTCTACTTCGCTTAGTCGTACAACCGAAACATATTCTATCCAAACAGGCTTATGTATCCCTGTTGTTTCTTGATACCAGCACCCAAAATTTTCGGGCTGCCACCTTTGCTTGCCACGAGGTCTGTCGGCGGCAAAAGAATCCTCCGCCTTGACAGTTATAACATTTTTGCCAGTCTTAAGATAGCGGGTAATATCAAAACTAAAGCGGGTATACCCCCCCTTATGACTACCGACAAATTCGCCACCAACCCAAACCTTAGTTACATAGTCGCAACCCTCAAAATTAAGTATAACGGCTTGTCCGAGAGCAAGCTTAGTTTTGGGAATATCAATTACACGACTATACCAAACATTATCATGCCGAGTTTCGTCCCCTATTCCGCTTTTTGGACTAAGATAACTAAAAGGCACCGTAATCTTGCGTTTGGCACTACCAACCGTCTCAAATCTCTTATACCAGCTTTTGCGCTCCCCAATATTAGCATCGTCAAAAGCAAAGTCCCACTCGCCATTAAGGTCAAGCCAATCAGGACGCACAAACTGCGGTCTCGGATAATTTTTGATATAACACTTAGTATGTTTTAGTTTCATATATTAATAATCCTCTTATTGTTAATTTTTTGTGATTTAGCTTTACTCTGTTAAGTCTGAAAATAAAGAAAGAGCAGAAGTTTTTTCTGCCCCTTCTTTCAAAGCACAACAAAGCTCAAAAATAATTTTTTATCTTACAGTAGTCCTAATCTCGTTATTGTACACAAAATGTTGGTGCACAAGAACATACGGTCCTCCATGTGTCATTCCGCCAATAGAGCCTGAGAAAGAAGCCCTATAACCCGATGTCCACCATCCAGAAGTCCGTATCAAATCTGTATTGCCCATCAATTGAGTGTGTGCCATATTACTATTACCCATACCTGCAGCAAAACCTATTCTTATATGCTCATTAGATGTGCCAGCCTCAGATACCCCACCAAATCTAGCCAAAACAACATTAGGAATAAACATCTCGACCGTAGACAGATAATGTCCTGCTACTCCTGACTCTCCTGCCCCAATACCCGGAGGCAAGGTTGCCATTACAGCTTGAACATAAGGGCTGCTCCAGTATGGATTAACAAAGTGCTGATGGCGACCATTGATAAAGAATTCAAAGTTGGTATTGTGATGCCATGTGTCGCTACCAGTTCTGTGATGAGTATGCAACGCTCTTGCCGCAAGATACAACCCGTCAACACCCAAGAAAGCCCAGAAAGTTATACCATTAGTCGTTATGCCAGCGGTAGAAAGATTGCCTAAACTGATAGACGATGCTTCTCTACCAGCCCAATCTGACAAATCTCCATCAATAACAATATTCTCGGTATTGTTGTAATCTCTTGCAAGACGGTCTCCTGCATTACCTAACCCATGCATCCCGTCATTAAATACAGGGATTTGATTTTGAATGTCATGATGATGATAGAATGGTCTCCACTGAGTCTGCCCAGGCAAAACACGACCGGCACGATTGATTGTAAGTTGCTCGTAATTCATTGCACCAGAACCTGTCCTGAAGTTGAAATTGATATAAACATGCTCGTCTTCTGTTCCCTCTAAGAATATTCCTCTCGGAATTTCGCTTCTAGGCATAAATATCTCAATTGTCGAAGTAAAGCGAGGATTCTCTGGGGTTCCAACGCCACGGTCTTCTGTTACCCATGCACTTGTAAGAGCTGGCGAACTTCTGCCATTAGGGGCTACCCAACGATGAGTATAAATACGACTGTTGGCAGCATTCAAAGCAGTATTAAACCAAATCTCAAGGTTAGTGTTGCGATACCACTGTGTGTGATAATATTGACCTGTATCCCCATATCCTTCATTGAAGTGATTATGATGTGCTACAAGAGCAATAAACAGACCATGCTCGCCCAAGAAAGACCAAATAGTATAACCACGATTATCGTCATAGGGAATAGCTTTAACCTCTACAGCTCTTTCTGGAGTGAAAGCATCAAGATCTTCCCAGTCACTAAGGTCACCGTCAACATCAATCATTCCGTCGACTACTGCGTGACTGTAACCACCCACATCAAATCTTGCCCATGTTGCAGGAGCGTTGAATGCCATCCCTGGAGGTACTAGCATACCGCTACGACCTTGACCAAATTGGATAGACACATTAAGCTCAGGCATGATGCGTATTAGTGCTGGAGCTTGCGTTAATCCCATCGAAGTCCACGGCATAAAAGTCTCAACATTAAACCCGCGCAACCCTGCGGTAGCATCTTCTCTAACTTCACCCATATAGGTAAAAGGTTGAAAACTCCCATCATTAAGCACATGCTGAACCATAGAAACTGATGGAACAACACCTCTAGCAAACGGATATCCATCTGCACTGCGACGACCAAACCACTGTTCTTGACGCCCTGTGAGACCTACCCTAAGTTGAATTGTATTAATAGTAAGGTCAGCATCAGGAGAAATATTTAGTATAACAGAAGTATTGTTGTATATTGTATTTGATGGATCATATGCAACTCTCTGTCCTCCTGTTATGACTGTTGTCATAACATGCAATCCACGCACACCAAAATAAGTGGTAAGCTCCATCTCAAACTCATATCCGCCGATAGTTCTAGTAAAAGTAATGGGCACTTGACCGCCGACTTGTTGATATATATCGCCACCGTACTCAGTGCAATAAACATAATCATACTCTCGTTGCCATTCATCCTCATCAAATATTCCGTCAACCTCAAATCCGTCCTCTCTTGCAACAGGCAAAAGCGCACGCCTCCAGTTATGCATCTCACGATCTGGAGGAATTACATAATCCGGCAAACTAAATCCTATTGTTTCAAATCTTCCTACTACAGCGATATTTTCTGTAACTACAAAACTGTAAGAAGTGTTAGCCGATACAAGAGTATCCGCAACAAACCAACCGACAAAACGATTACCAGCATTAGGCGTAGCCGTTAGTGTTGCGGTCATTCCGCTACTAAATCCACCACCACCAGCCACAGTACCACTGCCAGTATGAGTGATAGAAACTGTAACGAGGTCAAGTTCAAATATTGCTACAAGACTACGAGAATTTGTCACCTCAAAAGTAAATGATGCTGTTGTAGATACAATATTTCCACCGTCTAGCCAATGCACAAAACGACTGCCTGTAGCAGGTGCTGCAACTACTGTCACATTTGTTCCTGAAATCATAGTTCCGCCGCCACTTACAGAACCCGCACCTATTCCTAAACCAGGTGTTTCGATGCCAGAAGTGCTAAGTGAAACAAGATATACATCAAGCTCAAAAACAGCCACTAAAGTGCGACCCCCAACCAGCATATTAAATGTCAAAGTAGCGTTAGGAGATATTATCTCCGTCGCAACCCCTTCACGCCAGCCTACAAAGCGATATCCTGCGGCAGATACTGCAACTAACTCTATTGCGGTATTTGCTTCAACTCCTCCCGGATTGCCAGTAACACTACCTCCCGTTGTAGGAGTAACCGTAACATTAGCCGTATAGGTCGGCACAGGCGATGTAAATCTCGCTTCTAAAGTACGCCCACCAACTGGCATGCTGAAAGTATATATGAGGCTGCTATATACCCTGATATTATTCTCGTACCAACCTATAAAACTAGCACCAATCCCAACATTAGGATTTGCTGTAAGCGTTATAGATGTGCCTGCTGAAACAGGTCCTGGATTACCAGTCACACTACCAGCTCCGACAGTCGTAATAATCATAGCATAAGTATCTGATTCAAATACAGCTACTAAAGTGCGTCCGCCTGCAGGTGTATTAAACTCTAAAGGATTAACTATAGATATTATTTCGGACGCTACTCCTTCACGCCAACCTACAAAACGGTTGTCAGTATTAGGTGTTGCAGTAAGTGACACAGGGGTTCCCACCTCAAAACTACCGCCACCCACTACTGTACCAAATCCATAGTTAGAAACTGTTATCGCATATGTGATAATTTGTGTAAACACAGCTACCAAATTACGAGCATGTGCAGGCATAACAAAGGTATAGGTTGCATTTGTAGACACTGTTGCCCCATATTCAGTCCAATGAGAAAAACGCCAACCTTCATTAGGGGTCGCTGTAACTGTTACCGAACTGCCTTCTACAAAGGTGCCAGAACCAGTGGGTATTCCTCCACCTTCATTAGCAACTGCAACTGCCGACTGTATCAAATCACGGACAAACCTTGCTATAATTGTAAAATCATTTGCCGGCATAGTAAATGCATAAATTAGTTCACTTGAAAGTTGCTCGCCATCCTCTGCGAACCATCCCACAAAGCTATGTCCCATCTCTGGCACCGCTGTAAGCACTGTCATATGTCCTGCAACAGCCGTTCCATCCACTATCCAGTCAGCATCATATAAGACTATTCCCATATTGGGTTGGTCTACAATAATATTCAAGTTAAAGATTAGATTTGCATCTAAAGCAAACCTTGCGGATAATGTTAAATCCCGCGCAGGCATATAAAAATTATAGACCAGTGCTGTCGACTTCCGCTCATTACCTTCAAACCACCCCTCAAATACTGAGCCTAATGCCGCCGATGCCGTTACCGTAATCGGCACACCTTCCTCAAATTCGGTGCCAGTCGGACTTGCGGATACTTCTCCAGTTCCTGCACCTTGAGTATTTACAGTAAGCGTAAAACTACCTGGTTCAACATTTCGCCTGCATCCAAAGCTTCCGAAAGCAAAAACAAAGGCGATTATACATGTCAAAACAATTTTACTGATTTTTCTTTTATTCATGATTTTTCCTCCTATCCCTTTGTTTAAGTCACAGTTATACCCAAGATTACAATCTCAGGTATAACCAGATTTGCCCCAGGCACATGAGCCATAGCTAAGGCTCCCCTGCTAACTTCTATTATTATTTGATTTGTTCTGATAGCATTAAACTCAGCAACTGCCGCACTACCAGGATTTATAATGAATTGCTCTGACGGAAGGCTTCGAGTGGTTTCGATCGTATGTCTGTCCCAATCAAATCTAAGATTATTAATATGCAACAAACCATCCAAAAGTGGTCTGCCCTGCTCATCATCTATACGAGTCCGAAATGAAACCCTATTAATCTGGTCAAATGAATTTTCGAAAAAATGAGCGTTATAAATCATTACCGACCGCACATCCACATACTCGTCAAAATCAACAGTAATCACAGTGCTATTGCCGTTAAACATCGTCTCACCTATCAAGTGACGATTAAACGAATGATTAAGGAATAATCCGTCATTAAGATATTCAATTGAAGAGCCTACTGCTATAGAGCCAACTCCCGTTGTCGGCACACTAAATGTTGCATCAAGTGCTAAATTTTTGTATCCGCTGACTGCATATGGCAGGGGTTGTATTGACTTGGTTGGTCCGTTGATATACATTACTGTCTGACCAGCACTGTTTTCGATAAATTGCACTCTGTCAACTGCCGCATGCCTGATAGGGCTGTAAGGGAAAGTCCAAAATCCTGTAATAACATGATAAGCTATAAAAAGTTCGTTACCAGCTCTTACAAAAGAGTGGTGTCCTGCTCCGCCAAAAACTTCAAGAGAACGCCAAGCATCGGCATTTTGATCCCAATTACCTGCATCTCCAATATTCCAGCCGGTGAGTAATAATCCGCCGTCTCTTATAGGCACTTTTTCAAAAGGTCCTAAAGGAGTCGGTCCTACTGCTTGCATAACACTATATTGAGGCATCCAAAACTGTGCAACAGAAAAAGTAAAGAAATACTGAGGCGTACCGTCCGGCTTATCATGTCTCCATAAAAAACCACCTTCGTTAGTATAATTTTGGAACTGAGCATTACGCAAAACATCAACATAACCCATTGGGCTAGCAGAATCAACTCTTGCAAAGTTGGTTCTAGTGATTTGAACTGTTGTTTCGTAAATAGGTGCAAATGTCGGGAAAATATCATCACCGTTACCAGGGATAAAAGTAAGTTCCATGCCCCATTGTGACGAGGCATTTAACCCTCCTCCTCCCGGATGACCTGCTTGATTGGTTGGCAATTGAACATCTGCAGTAACAAACAAATAGTATCTATAGATATAACTATTAGCAGTCGAACACCAAACATTGTCAATAAATGGCGATGCATCAATAAGTGCTTGCCCTCTAATGCGTCTAACTGGATTGTGCCCGACAATTACTGTGTCAGGCAGATTGTCTGCATCAAAAAGTGGTGCCAAGCCATCATTAACAGCAATAAACGGTCCTAGCGGATGTCTTGCTACGGCAAGTCCTATGGCATGCCTACGATAAGGACGATCATCTTCCCACGCATTATAAAATAGAAAATAGTATCCTGCATGATAAATTACTTCAGGTGCCCAATGATTTTCAATTGCCCACCCGTCTCTACGAGGCAAAAACGCAGGTCCCATATCCTCCCATAAGGACAGGTCACGACTACGCCATACCTGAAAGCCATTGGTTCCGATATCATCCGAGGTTCCATACATATAAAACCAACCACCATCACCGCCTGTATGCGAATAAATAACTGATGGGTCTGGAGCAAGGGCAGTTAGCTCGTTATATGCAAATAAACTTCGATTTATTACCCCGTCCATTTGGTCATGATACGCATTGCTTGGCATTGCCATTTCTGTATGCGGCACCCAATCTGGAATTTGGTCTCCACCCCTATTAGCAGAACTGGGTAGAAAACCGCATGCACCTAGCATTAATGCCATGGCGATACTCAATAGTATTAATAGTCTTTTTTTCATATAGTTGTCTCCTATATTTTAGTTTTTTATTTTTGCAGGTCTTTTTCAAACTTTTAGACCTGTTGTTGCGATTCCTTCAATAAAGAATCTTTGCGCGACAATATAAATTATGAGCATAGGAATTAGTGCGATAACAGTACCTGCTGCAATAACCGCCCAATTATGATTGTGGAATCCAGTCATATTACTTAATGCTAATTGAAGAGTCCAGCGATTAACCGAATGAATATATATCAATGGTCCCATAAAATCGTTATATCCGCCGACAAAACCAAGTATCCCTTGTGCTGCCAAAGCACCACCCGAAAGAGGAACCATTATTGTCCAAAAGATTCCCCAGTGACTCTTGCCATCAATTTTTGCAGACTCTACAAGTTCGGTGGGAATACCATAAAAATATTGCCTCAAAAAGAACACCGCTGCCGCCGCTCCAAACATTCCCGGTACCATCAGCGGAAAGTATGTGTCTGTCAACCAAAGAATATCGTAAATGATGAATGTCGGCACAAGCATTATAACACCCGGTATCATCATTGTAAAAAGCAATATCGTAAAAAACACTTTTTTTAGCGGAAAACGCATCTTTGCAAAAGCATACCCCGATAATGCGGACGTAAACAATCCTATAATTGTGGGAGGAATTACTACAATAAGAGTGTTTATAAAACCCCTCATTACAGTCGAGCCTCCAGCGGTTCCGCCAGTTATATCACGAAATAGTACGGTGTCAAAAGCGGCTAAAGAAAAGCCCTCTCGTGGCCACCACGAAAACCCTGTGGATGCCGCCTCCGCTTCAGTCATAAAAGCAGTAATTGAGATAATATAAAACGGAATAAGTACAATAAGTGCGAAAAACACAAGAAATCCAAACACCAAAATTGAGCGTAATATTTGAGCACGCTTCGCACCCATCCTAAATTCGGTTGTAGTGCCTATAGTTGTATTATTATTCATAGTGCACCCACCATTTAGAAAGAATAAAATTGATTCGTGTAACAATAATTATCCCTATTGCTAACACAATACTAAGAGCGGACGCCATTGCTATCCCATATGTGAAATTATCTACAAAAGCCATGCGGTACAATAAAAATACTGCTGTAAGACCAGCGTTATTACCCGCCCCTAAATCAAGCATAACATAAAAGCGTGTGAAGTCCTGAAGCATACCTATTATGCCTAATGTCACCAAAAAAAACATTGTGGGACTAATCCCTGGCAAAGTAACACTAAAAAACTGCCTAACACTACCAGCTCCGTCAATTTTTGCGGCCTCATAATATGCCTTAGGGACATTGTGAAGTGCCGCAGAAAACAATAATATGCCGAAAGCCATTCCTCCCCAAACACCAGATATAATCATTGCCCAAGTTACATAAGTAGGATTACCTAACCAATTACGACGCGTGCCGCCAAAAGATGTAATGATGTTGTTAATTATTCCGAACTCGGTATTAAACATCCAGCGCCACATCATAGCAACCGCAACTGCGCTACAAACAAAAGGAATAAAAAATACTGTGCGAAATAGTTTTGTTCCAACTTTGTTGCGATTAAGAAAATTAGCTACAATAAGTGCAAGTATAAGAGATATCGGCATAGTAACTCCATTAACTAGCGTAACCCTTATACTCCTCCAAAACTGGTCCATTTGAAATAACCGACTATAATTCTCGAATCCTACAAAAGCACCTCTGTTTAGCATATATCCGGGTATATCCATAAAACTCATTGTAACAGCCAAAAACATCGGCGCGAGTCCAAATATCAAAAACCCTAGAATCGGCGTCATCGCAAAAAATATTCCAGCAACGCCTTCTTTGCCATATTTTGTCCTTTTTTTAAGCTTTGTTTGTATCATAAAATATTGTTTGTAAATTCTTTAAGAAGCTTGCTAGGTGTATCTTTCCAGTGCTGTGTTTGTTCTGTCAGTTACCAGATCAAAGAAACTTTCAATTGTTCTCTGATTATTTCGCACTTCACCGTTAAGTATAGGTGCCCATTGATTTATCCAAGCATTATCTTGCAAATACCACCAATCTCCCGGACCTTGCACCATTGCAGCACGCAAGAATATAGAAGAGTTGCGCGGATGCTGATCAGGTTGTAAAAACACATCAGAATTAGCTAGCGAAATTTGATTAGGAATATTAAAGCCAGATTCAGCTTGCGCTGCCTGCCCAAGTCGTCCAGCAAGAAATTCGGTAAATAGGAAAGCTGCCTCTGGAACTGTAGTCCTTGCACTTATTCCAAAACCCATACTACCTGAATGTCCTGACTCTATACCCCCACCAGGGGCTACAGGTAAAGGAGCAACGTCCCATCTAAAGTTTGCAAGGCGTCTTATAGGAACAGTTGCAGCTCTTATTCCGACAAACATAGCAACATCTTGCCGAGTAAAGAGACCTGACGAAACACCTTCAAACTCACTGAGAGGAGTGATGCCAAGACCCTGCATGCTTCCTACTTGTGTTCCGGGAGCTTTTGTCAAACTTACAAAACGCTCAAATGCTTGGCGCTGAGAGTATCTCATCTCAATAGCACCTTCACCAGCATCTGCCTCATATCGATGAAAAGTTCCATCAGTTGCAAGCCACATATGATGAGTGCAACCTAAAGTAAATCTCCAATTTCCTGACTCCTCATCAAATCTAATAACATCACCACCCACGCTCCAACCATACGCAAACCACCATTCAGTAAAGTATCCGAATCTCGTAGGAGACTGAGGGTTGTGACCATGTTCGCTTGTAAGAAGTTTTGCAAGCACATCACGCTCATCCCAATCCATTGCTATGCGATTATTAAATATCCTATGCTCGGGGTCAAAGCCTCTTGCCGCAATTGCAACACCAGCTGGAATTCCTATTTCTGTCCTTGTGCGTCCAGTAAGATCGGGAGCACCTGCATTAAATGCCGCAATTGATTCGGCATCCACACTGATAATTCTAACACCCACTGCCTCAAAAGCATCAATATTGTAATATATAACGGAAGGACCTATATCTTTTGGCACGGCGAATAACGGGTTGTCCCCACCAGCCTCCATTGTTGTGGTGTTAATACGATATCTATCAAGTGCACTCGGCCATATATCTCTTGGATCCAAATATGGACTCTCATCAAAAAAATCATCTAACTCTAACAAAAGACCCAAGCTTGCCCAGTGCTTTATATCACCATCACCAACATACACGACATCTGGCGGACGAGCAGACTGCAATCCCAAAAATGCTTGACCTACATATACATTGGAATTTATTTGTCTATAATTGACTCTGATATGCCCTCTGTACATTTCATTAAACTGCTCTACAAGCGGACGAAAAACCTCAACTTCGTCTGGATCTCCCCATCCCCAAAAATCAATCGGAACCGCCAATCTTGGGTCTCGTGGCTCAGGTAACGGGCGTCCAGGTCTCGGCAATTCAATACTATTGATAATGCTTAGTGCATCAATAGTGCCATACCAAACTAAGAATCCGCTGATAAATACATGATCAACTCCCGGCAGTTCCTGAATTTTTTCTTGCCAATAAGCAAGCCTAGCTTCGGCAAGCGAGTTGCTTCTAGCAACAAAAAACCTAAGCATACCGCCTGTTGTATTATCGGCAGTTATTAGCAATCCATCTTGTTGCAGTTGATTGCCCATAGTCCAACCTGCAGTTTCAAACACTTCTATAATTGCAGTATCATCAAATTCAACTGGCGTCAATGGAACATCCGTCCGTCTGTCTACACATGCCACAAACGAAAACACAGACATAGCTAGCACCAATGATAATAAAATTGTTATAAATCTTTTTTTCATTTTAATTTTTTACCTCAAACTTGTCAAGATTCTTTATAGATTAGACATTAGTGTCTAATCTATACAAAAGGGTACCCTTTTGTATAGATTAGACATTAGTGTCTAATCTATACAAAAGGGTACCCTTTTGTATCAAGCAATTTCTACACTTAGAATTATGTGCAAATTTACTTTATCGTTAAAGTAATGTATATATTATACCATACATTTTTTTGTTTGTCAATACCTTTTGCAAAAAATTTTCAACTTTTTTGAAATTTTTTTTGAGTTGCTTTGTTGGTATTTGAGCTGACAAAACTAAGCACTCTCACCTTCTACCAAGTATACATCATGTAATTTTTGAAAAGACTTTTTTTGCATTTCAGGGTTTTCTATTTTGCAAATCAAAACCTCTGCCGCAACTGTCGCCATTTGTTTTTTGTCTGAGCCTATTGTTGTTAGTCTATAAGGTATATTTATATCCTCTTGTATATTATCATAACCCACAACTTTAATATTTACCCCATCTTTTTTTGCAGAATTGATTATATCAAAAGCTATAAGATCATTAAAACAAAATATCCCATCAGGCACAATTCCACTATTCTTTATGGTTGCATATGCTTGTTCGGGCGTGATATTTTCTAATACAATGACCATTTTTGGGTCAAAAAGCCCTAATTTTGTCAGCTCTTCTTTGTACCCATCAAACCTATCTTGCGCGCATGTCATATCCATTTTCTCGATAACGCACAAAGGTGTTTTGCACCCTGCCTTGACAAGATGTGCTGCAGCAAGTGTTCCGCCTTTGCGGTCGTCAGTCTTGAGATAATCTATTCTACCACAAGCCGCACTTCGCCCCAATAAGATTATAGGAACCCCATAAGACATAGCAAGCGAACCCACCTCAGCACTCGGCTCTAAAAAAGTTATAATTCCATCGACACCTCTCGAAACCGTCGAAAAAAATACTTCTTTAGTTATCCGTCCATGCGGTGCTGTAACTATAAGTATTGAATAACCAAGATTCTTGAACGAATCTTGCAAATATGCAGTCATTATAGAAAAGTACGGATTAAGTAAATTATCATAAATAACTGCAATTAGTCGACTATGTCCAGCCTTGAGTGCGCTTGCTGCCAAATTTTTTACATACCCAAGCCGCTCTGCTGTCTCAAGAATTTTTTTACGCGTGGCGGGCGGAATGTCGTCTTTGCCTCTCAATGCACGAGAAACCGCCTGCATAGAAAGTCCAGTTTCCGTCGCCACATCTTTAATTGTAATTCGCTTTTTCATTTGTAATCAATAACTGGCTTTCCATCCTTAAAAAAGACCTTACTTATACATGCGCGCCTGTTGCCGTCGGGCTTGTCCATATTTGTATGGATATGATATGCTGTCATTAGCTGCCCGTCAAAGGTCTCAAAAAAGCTGTTATGCCCCGGACCAGAAATTTTACCCTCAATTTGTTTGAGAATAGGGTTTTCTTTAGCCTTAACAAAAGGTCCAAATGGGGTTTTGCTCACCGAATAATTAACAGAATAATTAGGACTCCAAAAAGGACTTGACGAATAAAATAAGTAGTATTTGCCATCTCGCTTGAGAAGCACAGGACCTTCATTCCAACGCCATTCCTCGTCTTTTAGTTCCCAGTCATTGTCAGGGGTTGACACTATTATAGGCTCACCATCAGTGCTTATCATATCGCCATTTAGCTTGACCACATATATTTGACTAGTATTCTTGCCGTCAACTACATTTTCCGAACAATCTTTTGCGTAATAAAAATATTTTTTGCCGTCATCATCAAACAAGACGCTACCGTCAATCGCCGCATACCCAAAATCCATCGGCTGACCTTTTATATCTTCAAATCGCCCTAACGGCGAATCCGCCATAGCAACACCTGTACGCAAACTTTTATTCTTATTCCACCTTGCCGAAAAATACATATAAAACTTGCCCTCATAAAAATACACTTCTGGTGCCCAAAAATTTTCATATCCCCACTTAGACTCGTAATAACATAACCCCTTATCTTCCCATTCGATAAGGTCATCACTCACCCAAACCTTAAATCCTGTCTTATGGCTCGTGGCATACATATAATACTTGCCATCATAAGGCAATATGTGAGGGTCACCAATATCAACTACTTCTGTCATAATAATTTTTTTGTTCATAATACCATATATTATAATACAAAACCATGACAAAAGCAAGCATTTATCACACCAAACAAACTTTATCGTTAAAGTATTTTTGCACTAATTCTCTGTAAAAACTAAGTTCTATAGAGATAAGCGGCTACATCTCAAGTCCGTTAGAGAGAATAAAAAATCTGAGACTTGCGCTACTTAACTTTGCTATCTATATTAAAGCTGTGCTTTCTTTTGCTCAAGCTGCTCAAAACATCTAGGTGAGTCAAACAAAAAGCGTCATCGAAATTCTATTCGGTGACGCTCTTTTGTGAAACAGTAAACCACCGGCTGAGCCGGTGGTTCAAAAAAGCTTTAGCTATGCATTTTGAAAAAAGTTCCTCCTTTGGTAGAATATAGTAGGTCGCCAAACCGCACTATGAACCAAAGGAGGAACAAACAAATGAGCCAAAAAGACTCTGCCAGTAGTTTAGCACATAGTAAGTGGAGATGTCAATAGACGCTTCGCTTGGTCTTCGACCATGTGGTATTTGCTCCGAAGTATCGACGGCAAATAATCTATGGAAAGGTAAAGAATGAGACAGGCAAAATACTCCGTACGCTATGCGCATACAAGGGAGTAGAAATAATTGAAGCCGAGGCATGCAAAGACCACATACACATGCTACTCAGCATACCGCCAAAATTTAGTGTATCACAAATCATGGGGTATCTAAAAGGCAAGAGCAGCCTAATGGTGTTTGATAAATTCGCCAACATGAAATACAAGTATGGAAACAGGCTTTTTTGGTGCAGGGGTTATTTATGTGGACACGGTAGGCAAGAACAAGAAAGCCATAGCGGAATATATCCTCAATACCTTCGGTGCTTCGTAGCAAATCCACGAAGACCATCAATACGAACAAATGTCGATGAAAGAATATATCGACCCGTTTACGGGTGAGGAAGTAAAAGGAAGCAAGTAAAAAAGTCGCTTTAGCGGCAAGCTGTGATATCATAGTGCGGTTAGCGGCTTCTTTCAAAGAGCCTTTAGGCTCTGGCTCTCAGCAATGTCCTATGCCCTCGTGGGGCTCCCTCAAGCCACCAGCTAAGCTGGTGGTCTTGACTGTTATATAGGCTTTTTAGCGATTATCCCTAATATGTGCTTGTTTTATCCTCTTTTTAGGTATGCCTTGCTTACCCTACTTCCCCCTACAACTAGCAACCCCATTCTTTATCTCAATACGCTTTTTCTATAGCGTCAAAACACTTGCTTTTGCTATATCTTTTATTGTATAATAAATATTAGCTTTTGTCAAGTGATACTTTGACAAAAATTCCTAATTTCTAATTCCTAAATCCTAACTAAAAACCGGAGGTTTCCTGATGTCAAAAATGAAGATTGCCCTTGCCTACAGCGGCGGGCTTGATACCACGATTATTATCCCGTGGCTCAAAGAAAATTACGATTGCGAAGTTATCGCCATTGCCATAGATGTGGGACAAGGCGAAGAACTTGCTCCGCTTAATGAAAAAGCTATCAGAAGCGGTGCAAGCAAGATTTATATAGAAGATGTGGTAGAGGAGTTTGTCACCGACTTTTGCTATCCTACTCTCAAAGCGGGCGCAATATACGAGGGCAAATATTTACTCGGCACAAGTATTGCAAGACCTCTTATCGCCAAAAGGCTTGTAGAGATTGCTCTTAAAGAAGGTTGCGAGGCTATTTGTCACGGAGCGACGGGCAAAGGTAATGACCAAGTCCGCTTTGAGTTGACCATCAAAGCACTGGCTCCTCAGCTTAAGATTATCGCTCCGTGGAGAATTTGGGATATCCGCTCTCGTGAGCAAGCCATAGATTATGCCAAAGCTAGGGGGCTTGATGTCCCTGTAACAAAAAAGCGTCCTTACAGTATGGACCGCAATTTGTGGCATTTGTCACACGAGGGTGCAGACCTTGAAGACCCGTGGAACGAGCCTAAGGACGACCTGCTTATGATAAGCAATCCTATAGCCAAAACTCCCGATAAGCCGGAGTATGTCGAGATAGAATGGCAAAAAGGTGTGCCTGTAGCGGTAAACGGCAAAAAGTTATCCCCTATTGATATTTTGACCAAACTTAACGAAATCGGAGCAAAACACGGTGTCGGGGTTGCCGATATGGTCGAAAACCGCCTTGTCGGTATGAAATCCCGTGGTGTGTACGAGACCCCCGGTGGCGAAATCCTTTTTGCCGGACATCAAAACCTAGAAGAACTTACTCTTGACAGAGCAACCGCCCATTATAAGGCAATGCTTGCAATCAAATTCGGCGAGCTTGTTTATGACGGAATGTGGTACACTCCGCTTATGGAAGCCCTAATGGCGTTTGTTGACAAAACTCAAGAAACCGTCACAGGTGTCACCCGCCTCAAACTATTCAAAGGTCGCATATCCCCCGCAGGAGCAAAAAGCCCCTACTCTCTATACGACCACGACCTCTCAACCTTTGGCGAAGACGAAGTCTACAACCAAAAAGACGCAGAAGGATTCATTAACCTAATCGGACTACCTCTTAAAGTAAGAGCAACCAAATTGGGGTCACGACTAAAGAAAAGTAAAAAATAATTTTTTCAAAAAAATAATGTAAAATGCTTGACAACTTTTTTGCAATATTGTACTATACTAGTAGTGATCGCTCTATGGACACCTGCGAGGCCCATAGACGGAGAGATGTCTGGGAGCAATCCCAGGCTTTTTTCTTTATTTCAACCAATGAAAGAGTTTAAGACTTATGACGAACAAATTGCGGCTCTAAAGAGTCGTGGATTGCAAATAAAAGATGAACTGGCTGTTCGTTCGTTTTTAGAACGCAATGATTATTATAATGTTATAACTGGTTACTCAGATATTTTTATTGACAATTCCACCAACAACAAAAAATACATACATGGCATTGGCTTCGACAACATAAAAGCGTTGTGGAGTTTCGACAAACTTTTACGGCATGAGCTTTTTAAGTTTATGATAATTGTCGAACGCAACATTAAATCTAAACTCATGTATCATATCGCTCAAAAATATGGCGAGTATGATTATCTCAATATAGACTTTTTCAATCCTGAATGTGTGTTAAAAGCTTCCGAGTTGTTGGAAGGTATTCATTGCGAAATTGCTCGTCAAAATGAAAACAAAAACCCTCTTGTAAGGCAATATAAAACGCAGGGACGAATGTTGCCACCCCCTTGGATTTTAGCGAATATCCTTTCTTTCGGTCAAATTAGTAGGCTCTATCGCTGTCTTAACCAAGGTCTACAAAGCACTATCGCAAAGGATTTATCTCGTCAGCTTAAAAAAAATATATTTCCAAAAGATATTATAACTAGCTTAAAAATCGTTAATCTTTTTAGAAATCTTTGCGCACATGATCAACGATTATTTGACTTTATGCCTCACAATTCTTTTTCTAAAAAACATTTGGTCAATACTCATTGTAATTCTGATAAAGCATCTGGTCTTTTTGCTTTTGTTTGTAGTATGTATTATTTGCAAGATGCAGATGATTTTAATGAACTTTTACAAGTTTTCATAAAAGCTTTTGACTGCATAAAAACTTTTAGTCCATCTTTTATCAGCATTATTCACTCAAAAACTGGATTTCCTAAAGATTGGCGGGATTTATTGTTTATCAACAAGGAGAAAATAACACCATGAAAAAATGGGCGGGAGTATTTGACGGGTCATTGGACAAGTTGGCGGACGAATTTAATAGTTCGCTTAGTTTTGACAAGCGGCTTGCCCCTTATGATATACAGGGAAGTATCGCACACGCTACTATGCTTGGAGAGTGCGGTATTATCAGCAAGGCTGATGCCGATGCGATTGTTGCCGGTCTTAATAAGATACTTACCGAAGTTAATTCGGGTATTGCTATTGAAGGCGAAGAAGATATCCATATGTGGGTCGAAGAGTGCCTAACTAAGCTTATAGGCGATACGGGTAAAAAACTTCATACAGGTCGCAGCCGCAATGACCAAGTCGCACTTGATGTCAGACTATATTTGCGCAAAACTATTGATGACATTATCGGCGAACTAGCCTTACTAATAAGCACAATTGCGGATATTGCCGAGTCTAACCTTGGCACAATTATCCCTGCCTACACCCATATGCAAAAAGCTCAGCCCACTACCCTAGCCCACCATATGTTAGCTTATGCGGAGATGTTTTTGCGTGATATTGACAGACTCAAAGACTGCCGTAAGCGGGTCAATATTATGCCGCTAGGTGCAGGTGCGTGTTGCGGAACAGGCTTTGCTATCAATCGTCATCGTGTCGCCGAGCTGCTAGGCTTTGACGGGGTTACTCAAAACTCTCTTGATACGGTCAGCGACAGGGATTTTGGGGTAGAATTTGCGTCCGCTTGCTCGCTGATTATGATGCACCTAAGCCGCTATAATGAGGAGATTATATATTGGTCAACGGGCGAATTCGGATATATTACACTTGACGACAAGTTTTCGACAGGTTCGTCCATGATGCCTCAAAAGAAAAACCCCGATATGTCGGAACTTATCAGGGGTAAAACAGGGCGAGTTTTTGGGGCAACTGTTAGCCTGCTCACTATGCTAAAGGGTCTGCCACTTGCCTATAATAAGGATATGCAAGAAGACAAAGAAGCGATTTTTGACTGTGCCGACACGGTAAGCAAGTCCCTAGCGATATTCACGGCGATGCTTCCTTCTCTTAAGTACAACAAGGAACGCCTATACAAGGCAGCGGCAGAAGGCTACACCAACGCAACCGACTGTGCAGACTACTTAGTCAAAAAAGGTCTGCCCTTCCGTGAGGCACACCACGCAGTAGGCTCTCTAGTCAAAAAAGCTATGCAAAAGAAAAAACCGCTTGATAAATTACCTTTAACAGATTTCAAAGCGGCAAGCAAATTATTTGAGGCAGACATACTAGAAGTTCTAAAAATCGAAAATGTAGTCAAGGCAAGAAGTTTAGTTGGAGGTTGTTCCCCCGATGTTGTGAGAAAAAGGCTACAAGAAATCAAAGCACTATAAAGAAACACTTGTAGGGGCGGTCAGTGCCCACCCCTACACTTTTGGTTATGTAATGCAGTTGATTACCCAAGTGTAGGGGACACCGTCCTCGGCGTCCCGAACAACAATTATCCTTATACCCAAAAGTCATTGCGAGGAGGCGAAGCCGACGAAGCAATCCCACGAATAGAACACACTTTACATGGGATTGCTTCGTCGGCTTCGCCTCCTCGCAATGACATTAACACTTCTCTAAAGACCTACAAAATCTTTCCCATCTCACCTACCTATCTTACCCAAAGCTCTCTCGCCACAGTCCATAGTCTATCGGCGGTAGGCGCTCCTGTCAACTCCCCCAACCTTTGCACCGCATACAAAAAATATTCTGTATATGCGTCTCTAAAATCACTTTGATTCATTACACCTAAGGTCGCAAGGGCAGTAAGCGCATCCCCTTCCAAATTACGGACAAGAGCGGTTGCGGCAACAGCTGAAGTTTGCTCTAGTTCTAAATCAGTTGATATCCTTAGCAATGTCCGGCTAATCTCTTGATAAGTAGACACAAGTCCGCTAGCGGTAACCGCATCTTCCGAGCTAAGTCCGGCAAATGTCCGACTCGACCGTTCTACCCTTATTCCATTATGCTCTAAATACGCAGAGTTAATCGTAAGCCTGCCTCCCGCAGTACTTGCCATTCCTGTTGTAGCAAAAGCAACGCCTGCGACAATAACCGCTAAAATTGCAGCAATCAAAAAAGGCAAAAACGGCTTAGTCCGTCTCTTTTGGGCGCTCGGTCTCACAACAACCTCGTGCCACGACCTATTAACAGTATAATCGCTGTAATCCACAGATGATTTCATTCTAATTAAGTATAGTCATTTGCCGTTACAGATATACCATTTTTAGGGAATAGGGGTTAGGGAGTAGGGAATAGTTATTGACAAGTGTGATAACTAGTGGTAAATCCATCAAAACACTAAGTCTATAAACACTCCCTACCCAACCCTCTATTCCCTACCCCCTATCCCCTACTCCCTAATAACAATTATGCGTTATCAAATTCAAACAATGCCAATATGGGACGCCTTTAAGTCCCAAAAAGAATGCCCTATCTGTGCTATCTACACCCACGCATCAGATAGATTAGTCAGTCAGTATTTGGGCGAGGCTGTTATGGAACCTGCTTACCGTATCAAGGTCAACAAGCGGGGTTTTTGTGACAAGCACACCGCCGACTTATACGCAGGCGAAAACAAATTGGGATTGGGGTTGCAGATCCATACCCGCGGTGAAGTTTTGTTACGCGGTATTAACAAAACATCTCCTAAGTCCGCAGCGGCGGAAGCAAAACGGCTACAAAAAGAGTTGTCCACCTGCGTTATTTGCGACCAACTGGACGAAACTATGAGGCGATATGCGGAGACTATCGCCCAAATGTACAAGCACGAGGAGGACTTCCCCGCCTATGTAGAAAAATGCGGTGGTCTTTGCCTCCCCCACTATGCCCTTTTACTTGAATATTGTAAACACGCAGGGAACGCTACGCAAAAATATCTCTCATCTTTGTACGAACTCCAAAAAAAACAACTAGCCCGCATCAACGACGAGCTAGAATGGTTTACTCTTAAATTTGATTATCGCAATGCCGACAAATCGTGGCGAAACTCCAAAGACGCCTTGCCGAGAGCTATCAATAAGTACCGTGGCGAAATAGTCAAAGTACCACCCGACAGCGGAAAAAACTAAATACTTCTTATATCATTTTGATAATTGCTATGCGGGGACGGCATCCCCTTGGGGGCTAATCGTAGGGGCGGCATTCTGCCGCCCGTCGTAGACGGACTTACGCTTAATTTGACCGTTCTAGCGCATTTTCAACTACCTGCTGGCGGCAGAATGCCGCCCCTACAACTTACACAACTCAGTCATATAACTATTTAGAGGTTCCCTAGGGGCATTGTTCAAAGTGTGTGGAAAAAATTACATCTGTCACCGTCTTAAAAAATGCCCGATTAAGTGTCTTTGGCTAGGTGTCATTTCGACCGAAGCGGAGAAATCTCCTCATTAGCGGTGTTATAGTATAGTTTTTGAGGAGATTTCTCCGCTTCGGTCGAAATGACACCCTTATGAACTTTTTTTATAAACCTCACACAATACACACGCTTTGAACAGTGCCCTAGGAGATAGGCAGACACCTCTTATCCTTTTCTTCCTCTTTATATCTCCCGCCGCTACTTCTATATCGCCAAAAATGGCACGAAGTTACGCAAGACGGTAAAGATTATTATCATCACTACCCACACTAATATAAATACAACAAAATTTGCCTTGTAGGGTTTTTCGCCCAAGAATATTTGTACTGTTATTAGAGCCATATAACCTAAGATAGCTATATATAAAATAAAGAAAAAGGGATTGAATACAAAGGCACGCCACCACCCAAAAGTCAAAAAGTTATGCGTCATTCGTGTGCCGCCGCAAGCAGGACAGTATATACCTGTAGCTGTATAAAATCCTAGTGGCGGGTCAGTTGTTATAGTAAACCCTACAAGTCTATAGAGCAAGTTATATACCAAAAAACCCAATAAAACAAAGACCCAAAACGCTATTAGATAGGGCTTGGGTCTTTTTTCTATTGATTTGATAATTGATTGAGGAATGTGAATTATTTTTTTTACCATGTATTTTAATGACCTAGAATAAGAATACTCTTGTAGCGTTCATAAGCTCATACCAAAAATCTTGATAGAAACCTGTTCCGAAGAAGTAGATAGAACCAAAGACTGCGATTAGCAGAGCGACAATACCTAATATTAGTCCTGCGATACTCAAGCCTTTTTTGTCAGAATTTTTTATGCTGACTGCACCCAAAATAAGGGCAACAAGACCTAGTCCTCCAAGCGGAGAAAAGCAACAACCTATTATTACACTGATTATACCTATAATCAAAGATGTAATCCCAAGAGCATTACCTTTGTTTTGAGGCTGTGCCGGCATACCGCTGCCAAACGGAGGTTGCCCCAAGTTATTGGGCGGTTGACCAAAGTTGTTTGGTTGCCCTTGCGGAGGAGCACCCATATTGCTATTACCGCTTGATTGAGCCAGTTGCTGACCGCAAAAGGTACAATTGTTGGTTCCTGCTTGGTTCTGTCCCCCGCACTTTGTACAAAAATTCATAATTTAATTTCTCCTAATTTTTTATTTAATATTAGACTTTGTATTGCTTTTCCGCTTAAATATCGAACAATAGGCGAGCATATAATGCGTGCTAGCGAGACGAAAATGTCCCGAAATCGTACTTTATGTACGATGAGTGGGCATTTTCGTCTCACTAGTGCCATTAGATACCGACTAGATTGTCCGATATTTAAGCGGAAAAGCAATACCCTAAAATAAAAACACTCTCATTGCATTCATGGCTTCCTCAAATGCATCCCAAAATTCGGGGCTAGTGAATATATAAGTCCAATAAATCGCCATTATTAGTCCTATGACGGTAGCAATGATACCCATTATCAGTCCGGCTACAGCCATACCGCTTTTGTTTCGTTTCAGATGCATTGCACCGCAAATTATAGCGGGAATTCCGACAATCCAACCCAAACCGCAACACATAAGAACAAACCCGATAATACCTAATATCAATGATGTGATTGCCAGTCCCTGTTTTTGCTGAGGGGCAGTGTTTGCGATAGCACCAAACTGGGGATGGACAGGCATAGAGTTGTTCGGCATCGGATTGTTAGGCGGAATGCCGTTATAGGGCGATTGCCCAAAAGCACTTTGACTTGGTGTCATCTGATGTCCGCAAAACGCACAAGCAGAATTTCCTGCTGTATTTTTGCCTCCACACTTTATACAAAAATTCATATGTTTTTTAACCTCCTCTGCAATTTTAGGAATTGTTCTAGCTGAATACTCATAATCGTGCGTATGCTATTAGAGTTGTTCGGTAGTCGGGACGCCGAAGACGGCGTCCCCTACACTTGTGTTTTTCAACTAATACTATTATCGCAAGTTGTAGGGGCGGGCGTCCTCGACCGCCCGAATACTTTCAAATCCGTGTTTATAATAAAGGATAATTGCTTTTCGGGCAGGCAATACCAGCCCCTACGAAAGCCTAGTCTGCTGTCACGACTATTTGGTGTCGTCAAGCTAAGACACTTATTCCCTACCCTAATAATACGGGAACATCATTAACACTAAAAATACCATCGCCACAAAAGCCACCACAAACAAAACCACCACTACAAGTGTTATAATCCCCAAAACAATGCCTGCAGTTGCCATACCTGACTTTTTGATACTTTGTTGTACGGCACCGAGTATGATTGCGGGGATTGCGAGCAAAACACCAAGTCCATAAAACCACACCGATAGGAGCGCAAAGATTCCCAGTATCATTGAGGCGACTCCTAATCCGTCGCTTTGACCTTGTGTAGTAGGCACTTGTGGGTATTGCTGTATACTACTTGGGTATTGTCGTGCTATTAAGTTAGGTTGACGAGCGCCGATAGGACAGCCGCAACGAATACAAACGACCCAATCTTGACCAACCTCGCCGCCGCAATATGCACAAAACATAACTTGCTCACCTCCCTTACATTAATACTTATGTCTATTGTACCACAAATGATATTGCAAGTCAAGCATTATAAAATTAAATATTTTTAATATCACAAATAAAATACTTGTATTGTTGTTATGCACTACGACTAGAACAAAATCGTCTCTGCGAGACGAATCGCTGATGCTTTTTGTTGATGCACAGCTATTCCGTTGGACGATAATTCCTATAGCATCAAAAAGGACTACCTCACAATTGTAAGGCAATCCTTTTTAATAATCTTTATTTTTGTTTTGGATTTATCTGACTACCAAGGCCAGACAAATGTTGGGTTTTGGTCAAATGCTATTGTCCTAGTTACTTCAAAATAATTATTAAATACGCTACTATAATCTATGCTACTAATTGATACTAGGCGTCCGTAATTATCAAACCCTAAAGTTTTGACTCCTGTAATCCCTGTATCATCTGATATAGAAAATTCTATAATGTATCCATAAGCATTGCTATACAATGATTCGAATGCGAATACTTCGTACCAAAAAAGAGCCCTATCTACATCTCTAGTAAAAACCATTCTCAGCACACTAAGACCCGCATCCTCCCCAACACCTAAATATGGATGTACTGTATCATCTGAAGAAAGGTCACTTGAGTCATGGCTCACAAAAAACCAATCGCCGTTATAAAAATACATATGGTCTAAAATCTCATAGCCTCCCGTCCAAAGAAAATCTTCCATAAGCAGATTTGTTCCGTCTGATTGAATTAGCCCGCCTCCACTAAGCTCCACAATGTCACTAGCATCTCTCCTCTCCCAGTCGGTTTGGACACTAAATAGTCCCAAATCTAAGAAGTCTTGTAGCGTAGAAAATCTGCCAAGCCAGTTAGTCATCATCTCTCTCGCACGAGCCTCATTAGCCTCTGCAATAGGATTTCTGAGTCTAGGGACTTGACCGTTTACTATATGCCATATTGTGGTGTCAAACGCACCAAAGGTATCTGCGTCAAGAAGCTCTGCATCGGTGATAACTCTAGAATTTGTTATTACTCCTGTCTCACGATTACCAATAAGAAGCGTTCTATTTGCCTCAGCTGTTGCTATGCCTAATCTGCTAGTAACATTGGGCGAATTGTTTGGGTGTACTACTGCAAAAACATTGGTCATTGGTCCTGTTCTTCCGTTTGCAGCAATAAGTCCAACTCTACGCAAAGCATCAAATGTCGAATGCATTTCACCCGCAAAAATCACATTCTCTATAGTTCCAAAATTATCGTTTGTGATTCCGCCAAAATCTACATTACCACTCGTCGGAGTGCTAGTAATTACAGTGTCTACAAATACATTACGAATAACACCACCCGGACGAAGCTGATGAGCAATTGTTCCCCCGTGGTTGTTGACAGACATAGTTCCGCCAACAGAAAGATTTTGTACTGTTCCGAAAAGCATATGGAACAATCCTCTATTACTGCTAGCTGCCGGCATTACAAAGCCATCTATTCTAAACCCGTTGCCGTCAAGCACTCCTGTAAAGTTTGTAGCTGTAGCTGTTTCATTTCCTGTTCCAATCGTATTAAGAGTGCCACCTGCAAAATTGATGTCATTAGCCAGTATAAAGCGACTTGTCAGATTAGCCCCAATAAGTGCCCAATTAGCGGCTGTCCTTATAACAAAGTCAGCTATTCTGATATCTATGTCGTGGGTTGTGCCATGTCCTGTTGTAATAGTTAGCTCGTGATTGCCAGCGCCTAAGTTCTCTAAGAGAGTTCTTGATACGCTAAGGGTAGTTGCTGTTAGTGTAATTCCACTTGCATCCAAAGCTGTACCGTCGCCATCAACAACGCTAGCAATTGTGACAATACCTTGTGCGTCTATCGCAAATTCTGCTACTACATCGTCACTTGCAAGACCAAAGAACGCAATCGGGCGAACATCTACAAACTCTAGTTCAGGTGTAACATTAAGATCTGTAAACGCAAAAGGATTGCTGATAAGTGTAGGAATTTGACCATTGGCAATGTTCCATACGGCACTATCAAATGCTGCAAAGGTAATTGCTTGAAGAAGCTCTGCATCAGTAATAGGTCTAGAATTTGTTAGAGTTGGATTCTCAATAAGAGTTCCTGCTAGTCGATTGTTTCCGTTTTCTGCTCCAAGACGATTAATAATATTACTTGCGGTATCTTCGTGTGTTATTGCGAAGACATTGGTCATTGTTCCTGCTCTTGCGTGTGCTGCGATAAGACCCACTCTTGTCGGTGCAGTATTAGCCGCAGTCATCAATCCTGCAAAAATCACATTCTCCATAACTCCACGGTTATCATGCATTATTCCACCAAAGTTTGCTGCACTTCCACCAGTTCCAGTTGAAGTAGAGTTAACTGTAGTATCTACAAAAACATTTTGTATAAGTCCTAGATTATTATGCACAAGAGCACCGAAGAAGCTACCAGAAGATGTTAGGGTTCCGCCGAGAGAAAGGTTCCTGACAACACCTGTAGCGCCAATTGTGTGGAAGAAACCTGCGTTTCCGGCTGCGGTGCTGATAGTAAAGTCATCTATTCTAAATCCATTACCGTCAAGAACTCCCGTAAAGTGATTAGCAGAACTGCCAATCTGTGTAGTGCTTCCACCTTCAAAATCAATATCATTAGCTAGTATAAAGTGACTAGACATATTATTTCTAATAAGCTGCATGTCAGCGGCTACCCTCAAAACATAGTCGGCTACTCTGATTGCTATGGCGTGTGTTGAGCCGTGTGCTGTTGTAACAATTAGCTCGTGAGCACCAATACCAAGTCCCTCTACAAAAGTTCTGTTGACTATAAAGGTGTTAGCCGTGCGTCCAAATTGATTTGTCGGCAAAGGCGTACCATTGCGGGTAACGCTAGCAATTACGACATTACCCTCGGTCGCTATTGTAAATTCTGCCTCTGTGTCGACACTTGCAAGACCAAAGAAAGCAATGTTGTCCACAAAGGTTAGTACAGGAGCATTTTGTATAGGAGCGGAGCTCACAGTGATATCAATATCAACTGTACTTACACTCCATCTAAAGGTATTGGCTGTCTGCCATGCCTGTCTTGCTCCGTTGACATACCAACCTGTTACTTCGTCTCCGAATGCAGGTGTAAAGCTAAATACTATCTCTGTACCTTGTGCAATATGGTCGCCACTATCTATCCTGTCACCACCTACTGTAGCTGTGATTTCAGCTCCGAAGGTTACTTCAAATCTAGGAATCAGTGCCTCTGTAACTGTGATATGTGCAGTTCCAGTGACAGTCCACATAAAAGTATTAGTTGTCTGACCGCCTACTGGCACTCCATCAATAAGCCATGCTGTAAGTTCATGTGCTGATGATGTAGGCGCAAAGCTAAATACTATCTCTGCACCTTGTGCAACATCTTTGCCACTATCTATCGATGCACCGCCTACTGTCGCTGTAATTCCAGCTCCGAATGTTATTGTATACTGTGTTGGTGGCTCAACCAGATCGCCACCTCTTTGGAAAGGTGTACGCAATGTCGGTCTTTGTCCGTCAACGATATTCCAAATGTTTCGTTCCCATGTATTCCAACTATCAAATACACTATTGTTCCACGCAGCAAAGGTTACAGGATCCGTCATCTCGGCAAGATTTCTTATACCACTGCTAGCCATATGGAAGCTTTGTGTATTTGCGGTGTTGACACCTATTACTGGATTAACGACACTATCTCCTGCAACCATAGCAAAAGAGTTGTGTGCTCCCGCAAAAAGCTGTGTTGGATGGGCTACGGAAGCAGTACCCGGATTTCCTAGACCAAAAATTTGACCATTGTTGGTTGCATTAGCTCCTGTGAAATCAAGTCTTGAGACTGTATAGCTGTTGCGGATTGTGCCGCTCACATGACCTGCCAATCCTCCAACACGATTGCCTGCGCTAGTTACATCAATATCAGCCCATACATTGTGCAGTCCTGAAGCTTGGTTAGTGTCGTTAGCATTGATCATATTACCAACAAAAGCACCTGTATCGTTTCCGCCAGTTATGCTACCGCCAATA
>WQVM01000014.1 GCA_009783985.1 Bacillota bacterium
ATGCTGAGTGATTAGAGAAACTTTGACCCATCTGTACTATTCTTTAACTCCGCCGTACCTTCTGTCCCTATTTGAAAAATTATCAAAAATGCTGTCAAGTTCGTTAGTTTCAAAGTCAGGCCAAAAAGTATCTGTAAAAAACAATTCTGCGTAAGCGACTTGCCAAAGCATAAAGTTACTAAGACGCTGTTCTCCGCTAGTGCGTATTATCAGGTCAAGTGGCGGATGTTCACCTGTATACATTAGTTTGTCAAAACTATCAATTGTCTGCTCTTTGCCATTCTTTACAGCTAAGTTAACCGCCCGCACAATCTCGTCTCTTGACCCGTAATTAAGACCTAAATTAAAGATTCCCCCCGTCTTATTAGCACTCCTCTTTTTTACTTCTTCTATTATATCAACCAATTCGGGCGGGAATTTAGAAGTATCTCCCATAAAAGTCACTTTATAATTGTTTTTATCAATTCCCTTAAGGATATTTTTGACATAATTTTTGACAATTAAAAAAAGTGCCTCAATTTCTTCTTTAGGGCGTGACCAATTTTCAGTACTAAAAGCATATACGCTAACACATTTGACTCCACACTTAAAGCAATGTTCCACTATACGCTTAGTCGCTTTTGCACCTTCTCTATGCCCTGCACTACGCTTTAGTCCCCGTGCTTTTGCCCATCGTCCGTTGCCGTCCATAATAAACGCAACATGAGATATTTGAGTTTGAATTTTTGTTTTTGCCAATTTTGCCTCAAAAAAAGTAAGAGATAAAATAATTTACTACTTTTATCTCTTACTTTTAACTAAACTTCCATTACTTCTTTTTCTTTATCTTTGAGTATTCGGTCAACCTCTGCAATGTATCCGTCTAATTTTTTTTGCACTTCTTTTTCGCTGTTAGCAAGGTCGTCCTCAGTAAGGAGACTATCTTTTTTGAACTTTTTGAGAGCATCTATAAGGTCACGACGCTCGTTGCGTAGAGTGACCTTTGAGTCTTCGCCTGTTTTTTTGATGCCTTTTACAAGCTCTTTGCGACGCTCTTCTGTAAGTTGCGGAAAACTAAGTCGTATAACTTTGCCGTCGTCAGTAGGATTAAGTCCCAAATCAGAAGTTGTTATAGCTTTGTTAATGTCCTTGAGAGCTGTTACATCCCACGGAGAGATGACAAGCATTCTTGCCTCAGGCACAGTAATATTAGCCATCTGCGAAAGTGCTGTGGGTGTACCGTAATAATCAACTGTTATCTTATTAAGAATTGCAGGATTAGCCCGCCCAGCTCTGATACTAAGCATTTCGCCCTTAAAATGCTCAATAGCCTTAGTCGAACGCATAGCGTATTTATCCCATTGTGCTTTAATTTCCGGATTAGATAAATTCATACAAACTCTCCTTGTCATGCGACAATAGCTTGCCACAGATAATTTTATGAAAATTTAGAACCTGAATTGATGGTTGGTAAAGAGGATAAAAAGATGCATTTTTGTGCTAATCAAGCGTTTTCGACGACGCAGTACTAGAGGTACTGCTAGGAGAATTAGCACAGATTAGTGCACAAAGGCACTTTTTAGACCTTTATTCCAATCCTTCAATTCAGGTTCTTAGTGTTTATTTGATAATCGTTCCGATTTTTTTGCCTGTAGCGGCATCAACAATACCGTTAGGGTCATTCAAAGCAAAAGCGATAATCGGTATTTGGTTTTCCATACACAATGTTATTGCTGTAATGTCCATAAGAGAAAGTCCCTTATTGATTACATCCATATAACTTAGTTTGTCAAATTTTTTGGCTTTAGGATTTTGCTTAGGGTCACTATCGTATACACCATCAATATTTTTTGCCATCAGCAGTGCGCTAGCCCCAATTTCGGCGGCTCTAAGTGCTGCACCGGTATCCGTACTAAAGTAAGGATTGCCCGTTCCGCAAGCAAAAATCACTATACGCTTATGCTCAAAATGACTTATTGCCTTACGAAGTATATACGGTTCGGCAACACTCGGAATATTAAGAGCTGTCTGAACTCTTGTTCCGATTCCCCGTTGTTCAATAGCGTTTTGTAGTGCAAGTGCATTGATTGTAGTGGCAAGCATACCCATATGGTCGGCGGTTGTTCTGTCTAAGTTAGTCCCTTGTCGTCCCCTCCAAAAGTTACCCCCACCGACAACTACGCCGACTTCAATACCTTTTTTGTGCACTTGAACAATCTGACCTACAACATGGTCAACCATATCGTTGTCAATACCAAATCGGCTATCGCCTGCCAAAGCCTCGCCGCTTATTTTGAGAAGAATTCTTTTATGCATAATTAGTGATTAGTGGTTAGTGGTTAGTGATTAGACTTTGATAGGCAACTAATCAAATCCACTAAACACTTATAATTATTTTTTCTTTGGAGTTGCTTTTTTTGCTACTGGTTTTTTAGTAGCTGTTGTTTTTTTTGCAGCGGGCTTAGCTTCGGCTTTAGGAGTCATTTTAGCGACTTCGTCAGCCAAATTCTCGCTTTTCTTTTCTAGCCCTTCACCCATTGTATACGCAACAAAACGACGAACAGTAATTTTTTCACCTATTTTTGAGATTGCATTATTGATAAGCGCTTGCACTGTAATGCTTTGGTCTTTGGCAAAAGCTTGATTAAGCAAACAAACTTCTTCATAATACTTTTTGACCCGCCCCTCAACCATTTTGTCAACGATTTGGATAGGCTTACCTTCATTAAGTGCTTGCTTACGCAAAATTTCTTTTTCGGCATCTAGTTTGTCGGTAGGGACTTCGTCACTTGATACATACTTAGGCTCAAAAGCTGCAATGTGCATAGCAATGTCACGGCAAAGTGTTCTAAACTCGTCTGATTTTGCGACAAAGTCAGATTCGCAATTAACCTCAACCATAACACCCATTTTTCCGCCCATATGGATATACGACTCAACAACACCTTCGCTTGCAAGTCTATCAGCTTTTTTGGCGGCAACTGCCATTCCTTGCTCTCTCAAATATGCAGCAGCTTTTTCAATGCTGCCGCCGGTTTCTACAAGTGCTTTTTTGCACTCCATCATACCCACACCTGTGAGTTCTCTTAATTTCATTACATCTTGTGCTGTAAAAGACATTTTTTTATTGCTCCTTAGTTTTATACTAAATTCAATTTTATTAATTATTAATTTTCAGTAGATTCTTCTGCTACAACTGTTTCAGTAACCGGCTCTGCAACCTCAACCTCAGCAACTGGTTCTTTAGCTTTAGCTTTAACTTTAGGTTCTGCTACAGGCGCTTCGGCTACTTCTTCGAGTCTGCCTTCAGCTTTTTTACGACGGGCAAGACCTTCTTCGCCTTCTTTTGCTTCAATAACAGCATCTGCCATTGCCCCTGCAATAAGTTTGATAGCTCTGATAGCGTCATCATTGCCGGGGATTACATAATCCACATCGTCGGGGTCACAGTTAGTATCACAAATACCCACAATAGGAATTTTTAAGCTACGGGCTTCAGCTATTGCCAAATGCTCTTTTTTAGGATCTACTACAAAAAGACATCCCGGAAGTTGGCGCATATCTCTGATACCGCCCAAGTTCTCTTCGAGTTTATCTCTTTCTGCTTTGAGTTTGATAACTTCCTTTTTAGGTAAAACATCAAACTCATTCATTTTTTCCATTTGGTTAAGACGATTAAGTCTATCCACTCTTGAACGAATAGTTACAAAGTTAGTAAGCGTACCGCCCAACCAACGAGAATTAATAAAAAACATTCCCGAACGCTCGGCTTCTTCTCTGATTGAATCTTGTGCTTGTTTTTTAGTTCCGACAAATAGTATTGACTTGCCGCCTTGAGCAATTTGCTTAACAAATTTGTAAGCATCATCAATCAATACAACTGTTTTTTCAAGGTTAATAATATAGATGTCATTACGAGCGGTATAGATATATCTTTTCATTTTTGGATTCCATTTGCGTGTAGGATGTCCAAAATGAACCCCTGCTTCCAGCAGTTGCTTCATCGATACTACATTTTGACCTTGTTCTTCTTGTTCTGACATAATTTTTCTCCTTTTTACCTCCCTACTGCCATAAGTCGGACGACAAAGCATTAAAATTTTACCTGTCGCAGGTTCCGCTCAAATGTATATGCATTAGGTGTGTATTTGGTCAAGTCAGTTGACCATTAGTAAGTATAACATATTGCGTGCATAATTAGCAAATGTTTTAGGCTGTCTAAAAGAAATTTATCCGTCATTTACTCGTTATTTGTCACCAATGCACTTGCGACTATTGAGGCTGTTTCGGCACGAAGTATGCGTTTACCTAAAGTGACAATATGTACGCCTGCCTTTTTGGCTCTAGCTATTTCGTTATGGTGGTAACCACCCTCAGGACCTATAAACAAAGCGATTTTTGCATTCAAGGATTGCCCATTTTTTAGCAGATTGCTGATTGTGGCTTGGGGTTCGCTTTCGTAGCACAAAATAGCCATATCGTATTTTGATGCTATTTTTAGGGCGTCATCAAATTTGATAAGCGGATTGATACTAGGCAGCTTTGCACGACCGCATTGTTTGGCTGCCTCAAGCACCAACTTAGTAAGGCGGTCATACCTTAATTTTGCTGCACTGCCTTGCGTGTATTCGGTTGTAGTCGGAAAAAAACCACTCACTCCGACCTCAGTGCATTTGATAATAACAAGCTCAGTATTGTTAGGAGTCAGCGGTGCAAAAAAAAGGTCAATACTAATGCTTGACTCTGTATCATTTTGGGTTGACTGCTTAATAGCAATGGTGGTCTCTGATTTTGATATGGTTTCTATTGTGCCGATGTGGTCAATCCCGTCACCTGTACAAAGGACGACCTTATCACCTTTTTTTAATCTGCACACCATAATATGACGATGCTCCTCGTCATAGAGAGTGTGTATCGGCAAGACTATATTACTTATAAAAAATCGCTTCATATGCTACCCAATCACCCCCTCTTTCCTCTCGGACAATTTCAAAATGACGGGCATAAACTTGCTTAACTGTAGCTGCCCTGTCGCTTATTATCCCGCCGATTATTATTTTACTATCTTTTGTTGCAGAACCTACAATTGTATCAATTGCCGAAATAAGCAAATCCGCTGTAAGATTAGCTACAATACAATTATATTGGGGTCCTTTGATAGTAGAGGTTGTAACATCTGCAACTTTTGTGCTAATACGCTCGGTCATATTATTCAAAATCACATTGTGCCGAGCAATCTCAACCGCCTTAGCATCAAAGTCAACCATATCTACTTTTTTTGCTCCGAGTGCGGATGCCGTCAATCCCAAAATTCCGCTACCGCAACCCAAGTCAAGCACAGTTTTGTTTTTTAAGTCTAGACCGCACAAAAGTTTTATACATAATGCTGTGGATTCGTGACTGCCTGTCCCAAAAGCCGCCCCCGGTTCTATAAATATCGGAATCAGATTTTTATCGTATTCGGTAATCCACTGTGGCACAATTACAACCTTGTCAATAGCTATCGGCTTATAAAATTTGCGCCATTCTTCATTCCAATTGTTATTTATCGGACTTTTTTTGACTTTGAGTGAGCCTGTCTTTATCTCACTTTCTTTTCGGAATTGCTTTAGACGCTTTTTGAGTAGTTTGCCGCTATTCAAATGCCCTACAACTAAAACATCAGGATTGTTATCCGTAAGCGAATAGTCATAATAGTCCCAATGCTTGCCTGAGTTTATTACTTCCTTAGCATCGCACGAATCTTCAATCCTGACACCCTCGCTCCCTAAATCATCAAAAATCACCGCAACTATATCTGCGGCTTCATGAGTAGTCGTAACAGCAAATTGAAAAGTTTTTTTAGTATTCACTTAATTAAGTGCCTTTTATCCGGGCTCATAGTCGAAGACCAAGCGAAGCGTCTATTCGCCCCTACGACTTGGAGCAACTACTATCATTCATATACCAAGTCGTAGGGGCGAATATGAGCCCGAATATCAATTATCCTTTTTTATGTCAGTAGGAATTGCCGTTCTAACGCTATAAGCTGTGACACAAAAAAGAGCCTCAGCGAACTGTCGAGAGATTGACGGTGAAAAGTCACCTGTTAGATCTCAACGGCTTTTTTTATAGCAGTTTTACAAAAACTTATCTTTTGTATACCATTCTTTGGCAGTTGTCACATTTGCCGTATTCTTCTTTTTCGACTGTAGCAATACAGCTGATAGACATTTGCATTCCGCAACCGCCGCAAGATTTTTCGCTAATAGGCACAAGCGGCGGAAACTTTTTGTCTGATGCCAAAATCTTATATCTATCCAAAAACACTTTGTCAACTTGCTTTTCTAGCTTAGTTATTTGATTAGTAAGTGTATCAATTTGCACTGAGTTTTCTTTCTTTTTGGCATCTACTTTTGCCTTAGCGTCAGCATGAACCTCTCTGGCTCTTATACCGCGACTTTGTGCCTCGGCATATCCGGCCAGACAACTTTCACCTGCCATTTTATCCTTGCCGGCTTTTTTGTCCACATCAACAATCTTTGCCCTAATAGCAAGGAGCTTTTGGATAATTTCGTCTGCTGTCTTTTGGTCAGTTGCTTTTTCTAGCTGACTTGCAAGCGCTTCGATTTGAGGCTGAACTTCTTTGCCAAAATTGACGGACTTGTCAAAAAAGCTATTGATAGTCTTAGCCGTATCTTCACTTTCGTTGACCGTCTTTTTGGCAATATCAAAAGCCTCTTTTGCACGCTCTTGACGCTTGCTGTCTTCCGAGTCATTGATAACTTTAAGAATTTTTCTTAGCTCAATATCGTTCTTTTGATAATCAAGCATTGCGTTTATTTTTGACATTATATTTTTAACTCCTGAATGATGTTTCTTTGATAGCTTGCACAACTTCTAATGACATTTTTTTTGCCTTAACTTCAAGTTTGAGTAGTTGCACAAGTCTTTGAATATAACAATGTTCCATATTAAAATGCTGTGGTTCGATAATTGTAATCCCTGCGTCCAAAGCGTATACTGCAACATGATGTCTAACATCGGCGGTAACAAGGCAATCAGCTTTTGCTTTAATTGCCATATCTATATATTTTGTGTCACCGCCGCCACCTCCGTTGATAACAGCAATACGCATAACCTTTCCCTTAGGGTCACCTATAATGCGTACAAACTTATCACCCAAAAGTTGACTGATAATCTCCCTAAAGGTAGCTGCCGTAGCTTTACTTGGCAGCTCTCCTATCCGCCCAAAACCAACATCTTCCGAAACATACGGTTCAAGCGTTCTCAAATTCTTTAACCCTAGCTGTATAGCAACAAAGTCATTGATACCGTCCTTGACGAAATCAAGGTTGGTATGTGCCGAATACACTGCAATGTTATGCTTGATAAGCCGCAAGATTTTTTTACCCAAAACAGTATCGCTACTGACAGTCGCCGTCGGGTGAAAAATAATCGGATGATGACTTATGATAAGGTCAGCACGAGCCTCGATAGCCTCATCTATCACAGTGTTAGTTACATCAAGACAACACATAACTTTGCGTGTATGTTGACTCTTGTCACCGACAATCAAGCCTATGTTGTCGTATTCTTGTTTATAAGCGTGTTCCTCTGGCGCAATCGCTTGTATTAGTTTGATAGCCTCTCCTACGGTTGGCATATTTCCTCCGAATGTTTATGCGTGACAATTATCGCATATTTCTTTTTTTTACATTGTATGACCGAATCGCTTGATATAAAGTAATTGTTATCAATTAGCCACTGTCTTATCAAATCAACATTGGTATGCGGACTGAGTATTATCTTGTCAAATTTTGCTTTGCCGTCACTCAAAATATCTATAATATTGTGACCGCCCATTCCGCTGATAATTAAGACATCGTAAGTTTTATCACCTAAGCAAGTTATCCCGTCCGAGCAAAAGAAAGTAGCTCTATCCTCAAAAGACTCAAGTAGCTTGCGGGCTTTGTCTAATGACGGGGCACTCTTATCAATGGCGATTGCTTTGCAATCGGGATTATCTATCAGTAGCTTATACAATACTTTGCCGTGATCGCATCCACAGTCAACTACAGTATAGTCTGCTTGCATTGACGCTAGGCTAGCTATATGTTTGAGCCGAGTATCCATATCATAACTCTACCTTATATTGGTTGCGGATTTGCACCCATAAACTCTTTTAGCTTTTTGCTCCGATTAGGATGTCTTAGTTTGCGTAGTGCCTTAGCCTCTATTTGTCTTATCCGTTCTCTTGTTACATTAAACTCCCTACCGACTTCTTCTAAAGTTCTGGGATGACCGTCATCAAGACCGTATCTTAGACGCAAGACTTTTTCTTCACGGGGAGTAAGTTGGTCAAGGATTTTGAGCAACTGCTCTTTAAGCATTGACATTGATGCCTTATCAGGAGGCGCTGCTGCCTTATCATCTTCTATAAAATCTCCAAGGTGACTGTCTTCTTCTTCGCCGATTGGTGTCTCTAACGAAACGGGGTCAAGTGCAATCCGCTGTATCTCACGCACACGCTCAATAGTCAAGCCCATTTCTTCTGCAATTTCTTCTTGCGAAGGTTCTCGTCCCAAAGTTTGTACAAGTATCCTTGTCGTACGCACCAACTTGTTGATTGTCTCAACCATATGCACAGGAATACGGATTGTTCTTGCTTGGTCTGCAATCGCACGGGTTATTGCCTGCCTTATCCACCAAGTCGCATAGGTACTAAATCTAAAACCCTTTGTATGGTCAAATTTTTCAACGGCTTTCATCAAGCCCAAATTACCTTCCTGAATAAGGTCAAGGAGTAACATTCCCCGTCCGACATATCGTTTAGCAATCGATACAACAAGTCTTAGGTTAGATTCGCTCAATCGTATGCGTGCCGCCAAATCGCCCTCGCTCATTTTGCGTGCAAATTCTAACTCCTCGTCCATAGTAAGGAGTGCAATACGACCGATATCTTTGAGATATACCTTAACAGGGTCATCAATACTAATTTCGCTTAAAATCTTGTCAAGCTCATCATGCGATAATCCGGTGTCAGGAGTTTCGGTGATTACCTTAATATTGTTTTTTTCTAAGACCTCAATGACGGCTTCCATCTCTTTGACGGTAGCGTCACATTCTACTGCAACCTTTTGTGCGACATCTTCGTATCTAAGTTGTCCCCGCCCTTTGCCGTGACCTATCGCAATCAACTTAGCAAGTTCTTTTTCTAGCTTTTCGCCAAAAACAATCCCTTTAGGTCTGATTATTGTTGGTTGAGCAGGTGCTGCCACTGCAACTGATTCTACTTCAGTATTTGGTTGAGCCGCAACAACTTTAGGCTCGGCAGTTTTTACCCCAGCGGTTGCTAAAACTTTAGCCTTTTTTTTATCGGCTTTTAATTTGGTCGGCACTGTGACCTTTTTGTCTGTGCTATTCTTTTGTGTGTCTTTTTTTGACATATATATCTTTAAGTAATACTCCTCTTATACTTGATTAAAATTTGCTCTATTTTTGAAAGTTCGGTAAGGTGTTTTGTATCTTTAGTTTGGGCATATTTTCTCACAAGTTCTTCTTTTGTTTCGGTGTAATATTCCCGTTCTAAAGTAATAAGACAATTTTCAAATTTTTTAGCGTCATCACCCTCAACAAAGTCATACTCTACAAGCCGTCTAACATCGTCTACCCCTTCGCAAGCAGGAAGCGAAAACAATCCTGACAATACCCGCGTCTTTCCGCTTTTTATCCCGTCCCTAACATACTCAAAGACGGCTCTTTGCCAATCCTTTGTAAGGTACGGATATATATCTCTTGAAATATCAGCATACTTTTGCCCGTGAGCTAACGAAGTCAAAACAAAGAAAGTTGCTTTTTGTGCCTGTGATGATGTATTACCGCTATCTGGCTTGTTAGCTGTCTCGTCCTTGTTTACTGTTACGGCATTGCCCGAACTACCCGACTCAAGACCTGCCCCAATCTCAGCTTGTTTTTTGAGTACATCTACCGCAAACCCCGAATGTTTGCTCACAAGTCCAAAAAATCTATCTTGCTCAACAGGGTCAATTAGTGCCTTAACAACCTTAACAGCCTCAATAGCAAATTTTGCTTTACCCTCTTCTGTGTTAGTATCATACTCTTTCTTGAGTGTCGCAATCTTAAAGGTAGTCAAATCAGGGGCTTTGTCAATTAGTTTTTGGTAATAGTCCGCACCAAATTTATTAAGCACATCATCAGGGTCCATTCCGTCAGGCAAAGATATCACACGCACATTATGACCGCAACTGGCAAGTATGTCAAGCCCCCGTAAGGTTGCACCCTTGCCGGCAGAATCGCCGTCATAGCTTATGTAGATATTTGTACTATAATGCCTAAGTTGCCTTGATTGCTGTAGCGTTAGGGCTGTACCCATACTTGCTACCGCCATATCAAAACCCGCCTTATGCAAAGCAATAACATCCATATAACCTTCGGCGATAATTATATACGGCAAGCCTTTTTCTCTCTTGCGTTTTTTTAAGAGATTGATACCGTATACTGTCCGTGACTTATCAAAAAGTAGCGTATTAGATGTATTGCGGTATTTTGCAAATTTGGCATCAACATCAAGCACCCGTCCCCCAAATGCAACTACATCTCCGTAATTATTAACTATAGGAAACATCAACCTATCTACATAAATGTCGTATGCGCGCCCGTCCTTGTACTCTAATATACCTGCTTCTTTTTGTTCGTCTTTGGAGTATCCAAGTTCCTCTAGCTTTTCGATAATTTGTGTCCACCCCACCGAAACTCCAAGTCCAAATCTTGTAATAAGGTCAGCGGTTATCCCTCGTTTTTTGAGATATTCGGCAGCCTTTTTGCCAAGAGGTAATGACAAGTTTTTGTGATATAGCTTAGCTGCATCTCGCATTAGCGTAGCTAGTCGTTCTTTCTTTTTTGCGATTACCTCCGAGTCCGCACCGCTTTTTGCTCCTTGCGGAACTTCTAACCCAATTTCTTTTGCTAGTAGCTTGATAGCATCCCAACGAGCGATATTTTCTAACTTACTTACAAAGGTTATAACATTACCGCTCTCTTTGCACCCAAAACAATGATACAACTGCTTGTCCGCACTCACCGAAAACGAAGGGTCTTTTTCGTGGTGAAAGGGGCAGTTACCCCAATGAGTAGCCCCTTTGCGTTTGAGCGGCAAATATCTATTGATTACCGCTATAATGTCCGTTCGGGACAATAATTGGTCTATCCAACTGTTAAGGTCATTATTCACAATTCTTGACAAAATACCCAAAATATATAATATGGGCGGATACATTATATCACAATGTCAAAAGCTAGTCAAGCATTTGAACGGACAAAAGCCTAACTTGCAACTTATCCTGCAAATAATTAACAAGATTTCTGACAGTTTCCCCCTCTTTTGCGACATTATAACCACACTTTGCGACCAATGTCGACAGATATGTAATCATTACGCTTTCCGGCTCTTGAGTAGTATAAACTAATTCCTTTAGGCTATCCAAAAGCAATGCAAAGATATCCGGGTTATCTCCGTATCTTGCACTTTCGGATGCAGTTTCTAACATCAAACAACCATAAGCGTATTTTTGAGGCTGTGTGACTATTCCAAAAAAACTCTCAATTGCATCGCAACCTGTAACCGTATAATAGCCGCCACGCTCGGCAAGTGAATATTCTCCAAAACAAAAAGGTTGTGCCGCAAATTTCAGCTTTGCGCCTTTCTTTTTGACACCTCTGATTTTTGCACTAATGACACCCTTTTGCAAGGTAAACAGTCTTGCAAGTTTGTCATTTTCGCCGTAATCAGTTGCCTTAATCAAAATTCCTGTAACTTGTTCCAGTTTCTTCTTCGCTTAATTTCCTATATAAATTATAGTGACCGACTTCACCACTCTCCTGAAATAATGTCCACGCAAGTGCAGCAGCCGTCAAACCCATACCCACGCCCATACCACCATCATTCATACCATTAAATAACATATAAGTAATCCTCCTTTGTGTCGTGCAACGACGGTGCTTTTTAGCAATCTCTTATCACAAATAATTTGTAATAAGGTTACCGTTGTCACATCAAGTACCTTTTCAAGGTAGGACTAGTATGCGTTATTTTATGTTCAAAAATTCATACAGCCGTTCTGTGGTTTCCTCACTAATCTCATGTTCAATCTTACATGCATCAACTTCCGCTACTTCAGGCGAAACTTTAAGCACATCAATCAATAACATTCTGATAGCCCCGTGTTTTTTTAGTACAGCCTCTGCGTACTCTATTCCTTTAGGAGTAAGAGTCGGCGTACCGTAATTCTCTTTATTTAGATACCCCTGCTCCGCAAGATTTTGAAGTGCACGAAAAGTGCTGGGTTTAGAAACCCCAAGAGCTTTTGCCACATCTATTGACCGTACTTTTGGGTCTTTTTGATACAGATTATAAACTGCCTCCAAATAGTCCTCACCACTCTTCTGAATTGATTTCATTTGTAAGACGCTCCTCCTTAATCGGAACATTTAATTCGGCAACTTCATTTTGAACAATAAGTGGCTTTTGAAAAGCAGCTTTGACATTTTCGATTGATGATTTTATATCGGTTCTTATATTTTCAAAAGCTGTTTTGTAATTTTTTGCCACATTTCTTAGCGCTAACTTTAGTAGTAAAATTATAATATCCAAAAATATATGCAAAACAAACGAAATAATCAGAACAATTATACCAATTGTGGCGAGTATTCTGTTGCCAAAAGACATATCAACTAATACAGCAAAAATCAAAACCATATTAGCCAGTCGCATAGCATATTTTAGATATTTGCAAAAAAGTTTAACAGCTTTTTTGACCCTGCGCCCCCGACCTAAAAAGATTATAAAAAACAACGAAAAAACAATATATAGACCAGTAATAACAATCATCCAAAGTTTAAGCGTTGTATTACCGATGCCCAATACAATCAATACACACGAAAAAAGAATATATACAAGTGCAAAAAAAATGCCGATTATATCGCTAATTAAAATAATGCTATTAAGCAATTGCCTTCTTATGTTTTGAGAGTCTGTCATATATTCTTTAATTATATATATTTTTTTAGTTTTTGTCAAGGGATATTTTGCTACTTAACATCTAATACTACATAAACGAGGTAAAATATATATGAAAAAACTTGTTGATGATATTTATGAAGCATATCCGATTGAGACAGACCCGTTCGGAAGTTACACAGGCGTACCTGCCGACCCGTATGACCCTTACCCTGTCCAAGATGCAGACGACTTGTAAGACCTAATAACAACCTACAAAAGACGCATTTTTTTATGTTTCTTAGCATATATTTTGGTGTATTGCTATGCTCACTATATTTGAGCATATTTAGGAGCAGAAAAAATGTACAAGTTAAGCGAAATCATATCAAAACCTGTCATAAGTCTTGCCGAAGCCAAAAATGAAGGTGTAGTCTGTAGCGTCATTTTTAATCCGAAAATGACTCGGCTTTTGGCTGTAATTGTAGAGACGGGAAGCGTAACCGATGCCGCACGAAAAAGGCTGGACATCAAAAATATCTACAAGTATGATATGGATGCAATTGTTATCAAAACAGCGTCCAGTATGTATTATGCCACAGAGATGCACGAAAATCCTATCGGTCTGCCTGCCTACGACCACGAAGGCAAACTTCTTGGTATGGTTGATGATATAGGGGTTGACAAAGGGCAAGTTTTGTGGATTTCTTGCAACGGCAAAGAGCTTCCTGTCGCAAAAGTTTTGTCACGAAGCGGTTCTTTGATTATTTTTGTAGGCTCAGGCAAAACACCAGTTATTAGAAAAAAATCCCCCACCGCTACGGCAAAAAGAAAAATTTCTACTCTTACTGCAAATCCAGTCCACAAAAACACTAGCGTAGTTGTCCACGATGAAACTAAAGAGCCAACAATAACGCTCAACCGCAATGTCGAACGGGCATTACGGGCATTACAAGTCAAAAACAACGAAGAAATTAAAGAGAAGGCTGTGGCAGAAAATGTCAAAAAAGATATCAAAAAAACAGAAAACTCAGAATCGGAGCAAACTTCATTTGTACAGACTAGCACAAATCCTACTCACCTAAAAGCAAATGTTACATATACACCACCACCACCAAACTCAAAGCTAAAAAATTACGACTTTTTGCTAGGCAAAATCGTTGAAAAAGATTTATACTTAAGCAACGGCACAACCCTAGTAACCATAGGCGAAGTAATCACAGACAAAATCATCAACTCAGCAAGACTAGACCACAAGCTAGTCCAGCTAGCCCTGCATTGCAGATAAACAAGTTTTTTAAAAACGGATAATTGCTATTCGGGCGGTCGATGCCCGCCCTACAACTAGGACATTCAGCTACACTAGAAAACTCAAGCCGTAGGGGCTGGCATTGCCTGCCCGAACAATAATTATCTGCTTATTTTACATAAGTGACTTACAACACAAATATTTCGCTTAACACTAGCTTGCCACCCCCTCAAAAATTAAACTGATTCCCCTAACATAATTCCATATCAAAACAGCCACACTAATATCGGAGGCTTGTCCGATATGACTTGCGTTAATTGCAACAAAAAAACCAATAACACAACATCACAGCATTGTGCTAACTGCTGTGAAAATTATTGCCCATCTTGCGTCAATATGTACAATAAGTGTGCCTGTGGTGGCGAATTTAGATTTTATAGTTAGTCAATTTTTTTGCTCTTACGCAAAAAGATTGCCCTTAGTATTCCTCGCATAAATCTTGGCGCTTTAACACAAACGATTTTCATATGTAAATAACCTCCTTAGTAGACGACTTAGGTCGACTACTAATAGGTTATGCTCTACTTCTTAACGCTGTGATAGTCTCTTTAGGATTATTTGCACCAAAAATTGTATTGCCGGCAACAATAACATTTGCGCCGGCTTTTTTTATTTCGGCGATATTATCAAGCGTTATACCGCCGTCAATCTCAATGTCAATTTTGCGTTTTGATTTTTTGACTAATGCCGTCAGCTCCTCAAGCCTAGCAAGCGACTTGTCCAAAAATTTCTGTCCGCCAAATCCGGGATAGACGCTCATCAACAAAACCATATCGCTATATTCCAAAG
This sequence comes from Bacillota bacterium, assembly GCA_009783985.1. GTDB lineage: Bacteria > Bacillota > Clostridia > Christensenellales > Pumilibacteraceae > WQVM01. The sequence goes on from WQVM01000014.1 coordinate 15,075, forward strand.
CAGGTTCTATCTCACCAACAGGTGTATCGGGACTGATGACCGCTCCGCTTTTGACACCTAAAGCACGGATTGCCTTGAGTGTAGGCACAAGCTTTTTGGTCGCCTCTACATGGATAGTAATATAATTAGCCCCCGCCTTAGCAAAAGCCTCCACATATTTTTCCGGCTCAACAATCATCAAATGAACATCTAGCGGTAGCTTAGTAACCTTGCGTATGTCGGCAATCATTTTAGGTCCAAAAGTAATATTAGGCACAAAAACCCCATCCATCACATCACAATGCAAAAGGTCAGCTCCGGCAACTTCCATTCGCCTAACTTCTTCTGCCATTTTTCCAAAATCCGCACTTAATATAGATGGCGCAATTTTTATGTTTGACATAATCCCTCTCTTTAGTAATGTATCAAATCGTAGGGGCGGGCGTCCCCGACCGCCTAACAACAATTATCCATATTTTTTATAACGGATATCATTGCAAAAAACAACTACAACACTTTGTTTTATTGTCATTAGCCTTTACATATAGGTCAACTTACATTCAACACCCTTCAATCAATCTCAAATACCGCTCATACCTATCCAAATCCACTCTACCTTTATCCACAGCCGCCTTGACAGCACAATTCGGCTCATGCGTATGCGTACAACCTCTAAACTTACACTCGTCCGCCAATCTCACAAAATCATTATAATACAAATGTAATTGCTTACTGTCAACCCCAAATATATCAAGCGACCCAAACCCCGGAGTATCAATCACATAAGTATCTGCACTAATTTGAATAAGTCCACTTCTAGTAGTAGTATTCTTGCCACGATTATTGCCACTAAGCTCTCCCACACTCCTGTCCGTATTCTTACACATCGCATTGACAAGACTAGACTTGCCAACAGCTGACTGCCCGCAAAACGCACTCAGCCGTCCCTTTATCGCCCTCTTGAGCGTAGCCGTGTTATTATCCTTAGCACTTACCCTAACAATACTCCTAATATCACGCTTGTATTGCCTTACTAATTTAGTATACAACTCTTCCGCACCTAGGTCAACCTTATTGATACACAAAACCACATCTATATCAATCTTACGGCAATTTATAATCATTTTGTCAATCAAATAAAAATCCGCCTCAGGCACAGTCGCAACAACAATAACCGCTTGGTCAATATTAGCCACACTAGGACGCACAAGACTATTAGCACGAGGATAAATCCGTGTAATCACCCCATCCTCAACATCCACAAAATCCCCAACAATAATCCCCCCACCCTGTTTAAGATTCCCCCTAGCACCACAAACAAAAACCCCCTGACCATCCGTAACATCAAAGGCACTCCCCTTATGGGCAATTACTCTAAATTTTTGCTGTTGATTTGTCATATCGCTTCAGTTGTTGTAGCTATGTCACTAGTCTGTCTTACTTGACTGTACCCCATCAAGATTAGTAAGCCTATGTTAAAAAAAGCCAAAGGTATATGTTGCGTTGCCGCAAATCCATCACTTATCGCCACAATATAAATTATTGCCGCCACTAAATATAATGTTGCTGTAATTGATGTAGCAATTATCCAAAATAGTTTTTTGCTAACAAAATCTTGCTTGACTATTTTTACAAAAAGCAATAGCCCTAATACAAACATAATTACCGAAGCTACCAATGTCAAAAATAAAGCAAACCCTACTTGACCTACTCTACCGCCCAATCCCCCTTGCAGACCATGCCTAAAAAAACTTTGCAAGGCATCAGGAAACCACACAACAATTTGCATCGCACCAACATTAGAAAAAGCTAAACTCTCACTTCTTAGTGCAAGCCAAGGAAGTGCTCCAAAAAAAATCAGCGACATCCCCAACACAATATACAATATTCTTGTTTTTTTATTCGCCATAAATTTATGTCAACCTCCATATAATTTTCGTCCATTATGTATATAATACTAAATTTTGCGTGAAAAAGCAAATAAAAAAGCCCCTTACTAGAGACAACTCCCCATTATTCTTTGACGATTATGATTCGTCCTTCTATTTTGTTATAGCCACATTTTTTGTAGTAACCGTCAATTATATCCACCAAAAACAGGGTGTCCTACGAAGCACCGAAGGTATTTCGACCGAAGAGGAGAAATCTCCTCAAAAGCTGTACAAAAACACGACTAATAAGGAGATTTCTCCGCTTCGGTCGAAATGACACCCCTATAAACTTCCTTATATAAACTTTCACACAATACACACGCTTTGAATAATGCCCTTTTAATGGTTTTGCTCCTCTGTGTAGTACCTTGTTTTGCAACTCATTAGGTTTATAAATGAGTAAAACTTATTAGCAAGTTCACCACCTCCGCCACTCGTTTCAAAATTTTGTGCGTCTTCTAGTGTCTCCCATGAGACTACATCTACCCAAGTGTCATCGCCTTTTAGTTGCTTCCACGCAATATAGCCTTTTTGTTTGGATATATACTCTTTGCCTAATACCTTGCTTGCTAGCAAAAATTCTGCCTCGTTAGCATTCTTTTTTAGCTTGTATTCGCAAGTCCAAATTGTTTTTTTCATAAAATTTGTTCTCCTTTAGTTTTTAACTAACTCAAACGCTAGTGTGCCTCGCTCTTGTCCGTTGACTATAAGCGTTACGGCGTGAGTGCCCGCAGAATGCTTGCGGGTGCTGTGGTCGGCTAGTGCGTGCTTGCGGGTGTAATTTTTTGTTTGCCCTTCTTTAAGCGGAATTTCGGATATCTGAAAAACTTTTCGGTTTTGCTTGCCATTTGCTTTCATATAATCTATACCGTATTCTAGCCTAGCTTTTGTATCTTGCTTAGCGGTAATGACAAAAGAAAATATCAAATCACCGCCCCATTCTATGGTGCTATTACTAATAACAAAATCACTAACATCCACCGCATCGGCATTACCTAAGCCAAAAATCGCTAGAGCATCGGGATTGCTTTTTTTGAGTAGCGTCCTTAATCCGTGCTTGACTATCCAATTAGTTTTTTCGTCCGTGCCGTACCAACGCTTTGCAATCTCTATGACTAATTCGGGGTGTGTTTTGGAAATGTCGTTAAGATTATTCGCCACACTTTTTCGCACATATAGCGAGGAGTCAGCCTTTAGGTTTTCTAATATAGGAAGTATCGGCGAAGGGTCTTTTTTGTATTTTGGCAATCCCACCGCCCACGGCAATGCAGGACGGCAACCCTCGCTAGACAACCTACGCAAATGTTCGTTGTCTGACTTGCTCCACTCAAGCATTTGTGCCATCATTCGTTTTTCGTCCTTGATAATAAACGGACGCACTGCAAACTCCGACGAAAAATACTGAGTATACCGCCCAAGTGCAGGTACAGATACATCCCAAAATTCTAACCCAAACATCGCAACAAATTCAAAAAAACTATACACCGCAAAGCCTTCAAATTTGGAAATAACTTTGTCAATTATTGTTATAGCATCCTCATATTTTGCAGGCAAAAACTTACCCAAAGTTACACTAATCTTGCGCCCCCTTGCCATAAGCTCTAGGCTATCATAATCATTATCCGCCACCGCACTACAAAATCCATCTATGTCAAACTCCACATAGACTAACTTAATCGCCTCTGCAAACTCTTTTATAGCAGTAGGACTTAGCATATTTTTAATAGGCTCTGGCATTATTGTTATCTCCTAATATTCATAATCCACTGCAACCGAACTTTCTCTGATTGCGTGCATAACTTTTTTGACAGGTTGATGCACAGGGTGTGCTTGATAAAAATCTAGTGCCCCACGGTCTGTATGCATAGTAATCAGAGCAATATCATAACTCCGCTCACTCGCCAAAAAATCCTCCCCAACCTCCAAATCAATCAAGCCCTCAATCTTGCCTCTCATACTATTGAGTGCCTCAATCGCCTTTGGTCTATCTTTTTGGTCTCTTAGCTTAAATAATACAATGTGTTTTACCATTTTAGTTCTGCCAGTTATTATTGTTGTTTTAATAACTCGCAACCCCTTCATTCAAATATTCTCTCATAATATTGTATAACTTCTCATTATCCGCAATATAACTGCCGTGATTTTCTTTTGGGATTATTACTAATTTTGCGTTTTGGGCATTGTCTACTACTGCTTGTGAGTCGGCTAGCTTGACAATATCTTTTTCGCCATAGAGTAGTGTTGTCGGAACAGCAATCTTTTTTAGGTCGTCTGCTGTGATATTTGGTCCGCTCATCATTAGACGCATTTTGTCACCAAACTTAAACGGGAATGTAAAGCAAAAAGTTAGCCTAGTCACAAACCGCCAAAAACCATTGATTCCCTTTGGGGTCAAGTTTATACCTGCCGGGAATATTTTACCTAATAAATCAGGGTGTTTGATAGCTATCAGTAGCGCAATTATTCCGCCGTCCGAAAAACCAAACAAAATCGCCTTTTCCATTTTTTCATACTCAATCAGCCTAACAATATCGTCCGCCATATCGTCATAGCTTAGTCTCTTAACCTTGTCACTTTTGCCGTGACTGCGACTGTCTGGTGTATAAACCGTATATCCCTCAAATAACTTGTGACAATCCTTAAAAAACGCACCACTACCCATATTGCCATGCACAAAAATCAGCGGTTGTCCCTCACCACTTTTGAAATAATGAATACCAACCCCACTACTATCAAAACTCAAAGACTTAGGTCTCAAACAATATGACAAATTACCTGCCACCCTATGCTTATCTCGGCAAGCCTCACAATTACCATTATTAACACATTCTCTCTTAGGACACGGACAATTTAATGATGTAACTTCCAAATTTTTACTCTCACTACTCTGGTATTTTATTGCGCTTTATATTGTTAGACAATTTCAATAGTATAAGGGTTATAAAGAAACATCGCTTTTTTGTCTAAAGAGACTCCCACTATAAAATCGACCAACGACGCATTGTCTTCAGCCCTTTTCCCCCATTTTACAGACGGGAAACCTACTCCATAATATATTTTCAATATCTCGTGTTTTTCTAAAACTTTAGAAATGGCGCTTGAATATTGGCAATTATTTATTAACTCAGATATTTTTATAAAATCACTAATTACAACTCTATCTTTATTTTCAAAAAACAAGCAAATACCATTCTTCACAGCTATAATATCTGGAACTAACCCACCCTTGTTTTTTTCAGATTTCTTATCATTTTGATGTAACATCCTTCCTGAACCACTTTGTGGAAAATCATACATTATAATATTCCAATCCGTTTCAACTAAAAGGGAAAGTATTGATTTCGTTACTTGTTCCTCTGTCACTAAGCATCCCTCCAAAGTGAGCCGTCTGGAAAGAGTATAGCGTCAGCAAAATATGAATACACTCGTATATGTTTTACTTTTGAGTAAGCAGGTTGTGCCTTTCGCTATTTTGAACATCTGAAAACATGGACTGTATAGACGAATCATTTACATTGGCAATAGATAAAGTTCTTTGTAAATTATCTATCGTTAAATCGCCAAAAACCAACACTAAATTATTTCTCCTATCTTCAAATGTCCTACCTTCTCTACATAGCATATAGTCTATTGCGGCTAAAGCTCCTGGGTATGGGTCACCTCTAAACTTAGCATTAACTTTGTAAAAAACTGTATTTTGTCTATTTCTCAATAACTCGCCTACCCTATAGTTATTAGTTTCATATTGCGATAAATAATTTAACAAGTACTCGCTAGAGATCATTTGCGTAGCTGACAGCGGAGACATAGACTCTAGGCGATCGTTTGACTTCTTGACATACTCCTCATTCATGAAATCGCGTCTCTGTCGTATAATTAAATTCTTTAATAGCGCCTGTCTTCCCTCATGCACTCCTTTGCTTTCTGTGGCAGTAATTACCTCGTTTAGAGCAGAAAACATATTTATCATTTCTCCACTTTGTGAATCTGGACAAGCACTATATCTGACAATGTCAGAATCATAATGCAAACCTTTACTCGCTATATTTGGAGCAGAGCTAGCGTTAGGGTTTGGGTATTGTCTCAAATCACTTGGAAAATAATACAAAAGTGCTGGAATATCGTAAATATTCATTACAGAATCAAGTGCCTTAAAGACTGCTGGATTTATCATGTCCCATCTCGGATTTGTAGCTTGCCTAACTATTATCGCACCTTCTGGATAAATATAGAAAGCTGGAACTTGATTTTCAACAGAAGCTGCTATTCTAGCAAATCTCTGAAAAGCATTATGCCCCGTACCTGCCTCTGTTGTTACTTCTACTGAAAATATTGGCTCATTATTTTTCTCTATAATCAGATCTGGAGCATCTAAATACAGAATTTTTCGTATGTGGTCGGGCATACTATGAAAATTCCTTGGATTATTTGCATCGCTTTCATACATTTTATTTTTAACAACTTCTCTTTCACTTAGTAAAGTGTGATCAATAATGTAATCAGCAAAACTTTCTGTGCTATACCAAACTCTATACATTTTTCACCTCCCTGTCTCTTCTAAGAATATCATTTGCAATATATTTCACAATTTCAAAAATAAGTAACGGCGGAACTGCATTTCCCGTAAGAACTCGTTCCTGTACAATTCCGCCTATAAATTCATAACTATCAGGAAAACTTTGAATTCTTGCCCTTTCTCTAATTGTCAATCCACGAGACTGAGTTGGATGTCCAAATTGAAATTGCGGTCTAATGCCACCAGCTAACTGCGTAGGGCTTGGAACATTTAACGACAACCTAATTCTCTGCTTGAAATTAGGATACATCGGCATTCCCTGCCTTGTATTTGCTATCCTGTCTATCGTTTCCTGCGGATGATTTGGAGATACATGATTAAATAATTTCATCGGTCTAGATATTGGTATGCAATTAATCTCTCCTCGCATAAGTCTTTGAAATTCTGTTTTTGGCGAAGAAGAATATTCTGTTTTAGCTTCATCATTTTCTAACTCTGGCAAGTCGGAAATTGCCATTTCTACTGTCCTATAATCGCTTGGCAAACGGAAATTTCCCTCTGGAAAAACAAATGGAACGGTTAAGTGGTTGTCTTTTTTTACACCTATAAACAATACTCTCTGACGCTGCTGTGGAACTCCATATTCGGCAGCATTTACTGTTTTAATTGTTACGGAGTAATCTAAGGATTCCATATATTTTTTAATATCTTTTTCAAACTGACCGCCAGCTGTACTACGCAAACTAGAAACATTCTCTAAAATAACATAGTCTGGGTTAAAAATTTCAACAAACTTCATATACTCAATAAATAAAAAGTTTCTTTCATCATTATCATTATGTTTTCTGTTTGCTATAGAAAAACCCTGACAAGGCACTCCTCCAGTAATAAGGTTAATTCGCTCAACTCCTTTTTTTCTAAGAACATCTCTTATGCTAATTGGATTAGCTTGACGAATATCTCCTAAACAACTGATGGATGTTGGGTGATTTTTTTTCCATGTTTCAACAGCTGGTTTTAAATAATCAATCCCTAAAACTGGAAAAAACCCAGCCCACGAACAGCCAACAGAAAATCCTCCTGCACCAGAAAACAAGTCAATCATTGTCAGTTTGCCTTTAGGTGCAACTAATTTTTCAATATTAAAAAACTGTAGTCCTTTTTCTTGGATATACGCACTTTTCTCAACAGGGACTGAGTTGTTCCAAATGTTTAATTTTCTTTGAGTTTGAGTGGCTGTTTCATTCATAACTTTTTAAGCGATTTTTAAAATCAATTAGTATATTTTTCATGTATAATTATATTATAACATTTCCATTTTCAAAAAACAAGTTATTATTCGCTATATTCGCAATATTATATAGCTGACTCAACAAAGCCTGACACATCGGCTCAAAGTCGGCTTTCACTTTTATGTAAGGAGTGTGAGGACTACCTATTTTTAGACTTTTTTAAGCCTTGCTTTGCCTCATTTGTCTTCATTTCACATTGTGATGTATAGAACTTTTTGTTATGTTCAGAGTTAAGCTTGTCAGGGCAAGCAAAAAAAGGTTGAAAAAAGGGTAAAAAAACCTATTTTAGGTCATTTTTGCCCTCTTTGCACCCTACGAACTTTGCACGCAGTTGTCCGCAAGCACCTTGTATGTCTGTGCCTAGGGAGCGTCTTATTGAGTTGCTTATTTTTGCGGTGATTAGTCTGTCGGCGAATCTTTGGGCTTGCTCTTTGGTGCAGGCTATAATGTTGCTTTTTGTACCGCCGTTAAGGGGGATTAGGTTGATGTGGCTTGGCAAGCCTTTTGTTAGTTCTGCTAGGCGTTTGACATCAAACATTGTTGTGTTTTCTTTTGTGAGACAGTATTCTATGGTTATTCGTCTGCCTGTTACCTCAAAATAATATTTGGCGGATTTCATTACTTCAGCGATAGAATATGTGCGTGCTATGGGCATTAGCTTTTGACGATTTTCGTCTGTGGTAGCGTGTAGGGATAAACTAAGGTTGACTCCGATTTTTTCGTCCGCTAACTTTTTGATTTTGTCGGGCAAACCACAGGTTGACACGGATATATTACGGCGACTCATATTGAGTCCTTTTTCGTCTGTTACAAGACGCAAAAATTTGACGACATTGTCATAGTTGTCAAGCGGCTCGCCACTACCCATCAGCACAAGGTTAGAGATGTCTTTAGCTCCAGCCGTGATTACTTGCCCTAGCATCTCACCTGCCGACAAGTCACGCACAAAACCACCCTCACCACTCGCACAGAATACACACCCCATTTTGCACCCGACTTGTGTAGACAAACACAGCGTATTGCCGTGCTTGTAGTTCATTAGGACACCTTCAATAAGGTTGTTGTCGTGTAGTCCAAAAAGAAACTTGATTGTACCGTCTTTAGAGGTAAGTTTTTTGCTAATAGTCACAGGATTAAGTACAAAATCCTCATCTAACTTAGTCCGCAAATCCTTAGGAATATCTGTCATCTGACATATGTCCACACCTGCAAGCAACCATTTGTAAAGCTGTCCCGCCCGAAATGACGGCACTTTATAACGCTCGGTTAGGATTTGCGTTAGCTCTTCTATGTTGTTGTCTAAAATTATTTTTGACATAAAGGTAAGTATTCGGGACGCCGAAGACGGCGTCCCCTACAAATGGATTTTGCAAATTCTGATGGTATTAACATATGTCACGACTATTCGCTACGCTAGATCCTTCGCTACGCTCAGGATGACAGTACATCTGTGGGGTGTCATCCTGAGCGTAGCGAAGGATCTAGCGTAGCGAATAGTTTAGCGGTGATAAACTATTGTGATAGCCTGTATAGTTTTTCGTAGGGGACGATGGCGATCGTCCCGCATAAATTGCACAAAAACCCATATTTTCGGGGCGATTGCCATCGCCCCCTACATTAGGATAACGCATATCACTACTGTTTGTACCACCATAAGTTTTATGATGGCTTACGAACTAACTTAGCAATAAAAAATCCGTCTGTATTGTCTATATGAGGAAAAAGTTTTATATACTCTCCGCTTTTTTCAAAAGTCTTATTCTCTCTCAAAAAAGCATCGACAACTTGCTCGTTTTCTTTTTTAAGTACGGTACAAGTTGAGTATACAATATGTCCGCCTACCTTAACACACTTGCCTGCCGTCCTCAAGATTTTGGATTGTGTCTTAGCAAAGTTAGCGATATCTTCCGGCTTGCGGTTAAGCAATATGTCAGGCTTTTGCCCTGCCACTCCTAGTCCGCTACACGGCACATCACACATAACCGCATCAAAACTATCTAGCCATTTTTCTTCTAGCACAGTCGCATCATTATGCACGATTTTGAGCGTTACCCCTGCCTTGCCTGCATACAATCTAATCAAGTCTAGTCTATGGGGGTGTATATCGCAAGCTGTTATCTCTGCATTAGGGTGCAATTGCTTTAGATATACCGCTTTGCCACCCGGTGCGGAGCATAAATCTAAGATATTGCTAGGGTTATCATTATCCAAAGTCCTGCAAACTGTCATAGAGGCTAACGACTGCACAAAATAACTTTTGGGCGGTAATTTTGCAAGTTGATTGCCTGTCGCATAGTAACCTAATTTGCTTTTGGTCAAATTAGCAAATAATTCGGCATTGTGTCCTGTAGTAGCCCTAATATGTGTGAGAGTATCACTCTTAAACTTAACAAAAGCCTCTGCAAACTCTACTCCGTAATCTTTGATGAGCATATCAATAATCCACTTAGGATAACTGTATTTGATAGACAAATCATTGTCAGATAGCTCTATCGTTTTTGCTTTTTTTAGTGTCGCATTGACAAAACCGCTTAATTCTTTTTTGCCTATTGCCTTAGTCAACTCAACACAATTATTAACCACGGCATAGTCGGGCATATCCATATTATTAAGACAGTATAAACCGATTTTGAGGATTATGACTATAGCTGTCTTAGGTTTTTTTGCGCATAACTTAGAAATGACATAATCACTCCTAACACTCTCTTCTATCACTCCGTAAAAAACTCTAGTGATGTATGCCTTGTCCCGCTCATCATCAATAGTTTTTAATGCGTTGTCCAAAGCAATGCCTGCATACGCACCGCCGACATAAACCTCTTTAAGAATATCGTATATTGTCCTAAGTCTTTGCATTACCCTAACACCGTTCCGACAGGAATAATCCGTCCACGCAAAAATTCTCTTGCGTTAAGTCTCTTACCGCCTGCAAGCTGTAGCTCGACAATCTCAATCGTCTCGCCACCGCCGCAAGCCACCACCAAACCGTCCTTAGGACTGGATACAACAACTTGTCCTACTGTCGCACCTCTGTTGCCACTTACTTTAGTTTCCCAAATCTTGACAGCTTGCTCGCCCCACATGGTATATGCTCCCGGCCATGGATTGACCCCACGCACCTTGTTAGTTATGTCAACCGCATTCATACAAAAATCAATCTCGCCGTCAACCTTACGCAGTAGCGGAAAGTATGTTGCTTCTGTTTCGTTTTGTTTGAGTGGCTTAATCTTACCCGACACAATGAGCGGTAGACTCTCTACAAGAGCCTTAGCACTAAGCTCGGCTAGCTTAGGAAAAAGTGTCCCTGCATTATCGTCCTCGGCAATATCAATTGGATATTTAGTCAAAATATCGCCGTTATCAAGCCCCTCGGCTGTCTGCATTATAGTTACGCCCGTTACCTTTTCGCCCTTGATTAACGCCCACTGAATAGGACTGCTCCCTCTATACTTAGGCAAAAGAGATGCGTGTGCATTGATTACACCGTACTTAGGAATATCCAAAATTTCCTTACTCAAAATTTGCCCGTAAGCAACCGTAATCATAACATCACAGGGTATTTTTTTTAGCTCATCAGCGTTATCTCTAATTTTTTCAAATTGCAAGACCTTAATCCCAAGTCGCTCCGCCACCCGCTTAATAGGTACGGCAATTGTCGCTCCGCCTCTACCTGCAGGCTTGTCCGGTTGAGCAATTACAGCAACAACATCAAAATTATGCGCCACCGCCTCAAGTGACGGCACAGCATACTCAGGTGTCCCGCAAAATATTACTCTAAGCTTGTTTTTTTTCAATTCTTACTTACCCTATCCGTGTACAATATCCCGTCTAAGTGGTCGGTTTCGTGGCAGATTGCTCTTGCTAGTAGACCTTTGCCTTTGAGACTAAATTTTTTGCCGTGTCTATCAAATGCTTCGACTGTAACGGCTGCGGGACGCTCGGTTTCGCCCTCAGTATTGGGGATACTCAAGCACCCCTCTTTTTCTCTTTGAGTGCCACTTGTCTTAGTTATTACAGGGTTGACAAATTCAAAAACTTCTCCCTGCTTAACGCTGATTACATAGACTCTCTTAAATATACCCACTTGCGGCGCTGCAAGCCCGACACCATAAGCATAATTCATAGTGTCAATAAGGTCATCAATAAGTTGTCCAAGCCTATCGTCAAAAACCTCTACTGGGCGGGATTTTTGCCGTAGGATAGGATTGTCTGCTTTGTGTTTGATTATTTGTCTTATAGCCATAATAATAATTATAAATTATAAAATATGAATTATAAATTTCGGATAACTCTTGTCAATAATTTATCATTTATAATTTATACTTTATAATTAACTAAGGTTTGCTGGATTAAGTTCTACAAAAATATTTGCTTTGCCGCCGCTGTGTGTATTGACTAGCTGGTATACTTTGGTTATTATATCGTCTGTTATGTCGCCTACAAGACGCATAAGCACTTGATAACGGAATTTGTTTTGGATTCGTCCTACGGGTGACTTCATTACACCCAAGTACGCAAATGTATCGGTATTAACAGTATGCATAGTTTTGACGCCTTCCCAAATTTCCTTAGTTGCGGTGGCAACTTTTGTTTCGTCCTCACCGCTTACTAATACCCTCACAATTGTAGAAAATGGCGGATACTTAGTGATTTGCCTTAGGTTACATTCTTTAGCAAAAAAATCCTTGTAATTATTAGTTACCGCTAATTTGTATACATAATGCTGAGGTGTGTGTGTTTGGAGAACAACGCTTCCTTGTTTTTGGTCACGACCCGCACGACCTGCCGCTTGTGTAATCAACTGAAATGTCCGCTCTGTACTACGGTAATCAGATACATACAAACTAAGGTCTGCATCAATAATACCCACAAGCGTAACATTAGCAAAGTCGTGTCCCTTGGCAACCATTTGTGTGCCGACAAGAATTTGTGCCTCGCCTTTTCCAAACGCTTGCAGAATCTTAACATGAGCGTCCTTGGTTTGAGTAGTATCGTTATCCATACGCAGCACACCCGCATCAGGAAAAAGACTCTCTAACTCATCTGCAAGCCTTTGCGTGCCTGCCGCTCCGTGCTTGATATGCGGACTTTTACATTCGGGGCAAATCTGCGGTGGACTAAATCTATGATTACAATAATGACATTTGAGTACATTGTCCTCTCTATGATAGACAAGTGCGACATCGCAGTCGGTACATTTAGCCACATATCCGCACGCTCTGCACATCAGATACGCACTAAAACCCCGTCTATTAAGAAAAAGTATCGCTTGATTACCGCCCTCTATACACTCGGCTAACTTTTGTTTAAGTAATCCCGATAACGCACCCGAATTACCGCCGATTACTTCCTGCCGCAAATCGACAATATCTATATGCGGCATAGGTTTTTTGTTAACTCGTTCGGGGAGTTCGATTAAAGCATTATTAACTTGTGTAGCCTTGTAATAACTCTCAATACTTGGCGTCGCACTGCCTAATATCAGCGGACAGTTGTTATGCTTTGCCCTAAACTCCGCAACACCTATTGTATCATATCTGGGATTAGACGACGATATATAACTGCCGTCATGCTCCTCGTCAATTATAATTATTCCGATGTTTTGTACGGGTGCGAATATAGCACTCCTTGCCCCGATTGCAATCTTTGCCTCACCGCTCCTAAGCCTGTGCCACTCGTCATTCCTTTCGCCTGCCGACAATCCACTATGTAATATCGCCACCTTGTCGCCAAAACGATTTCTAAAATGGCTGAATATTTGCGGAGTAAGAGATATTTCGGGTACAAGCATTACGGCTGTTTTGCCGTTTTGTAATGCCTCTGATATTGCGTGCATATAAACTTCGGTCTTACCGCTACCCGTTACTCCGTGTAAAAGTGCTGTTCCGCTTGCCTTGCGGATTAGTTCAAGCGCCTTGTTTTGGTCGGGTGTAAGTGTCGGTGGTTCGACAGCTTGTGTCTCAAGTGCCTTATATGGACGGCGGTTTTTTGCAATATTCTTTATACTTCCTGTTCTAAGTGCA
>WQVM01000015.1 GCA_009783985.1 Bacillota bacterium
AATCTTATGTTTTTAGTCTAAAACACACAATATATGGCATTATTTTAGATAAATAATGATTACTTAAAATCATTAAAAATCACCTAAAATGTATGAATTTTAAGAGCTCATAACCGGTTGGTCCGGGGTTCAAGTCCCTGAAGGCCCACCAACAAAAATGGTGAAAAAAGACCCTAAAACATTGCTTTTCAGTGTTTTAGGGTCTTTTTTATGAACTCAAAACATCTCAAAGTTTACAAAATCAGTTATGTCTAATATTTTGTCTAATGAAAGTGAAAAATTTCTGCAAAATGAGAAGTTGTTTAAGACGATTTTTATCAGTCGGTATTTGGAGTAATACACTCAATCCTAAAAACAGTCAATTCGGCTAAAATTCTCTGCCTTGCAAAACTAAAAAACACTTACTTCCATTTGTCTTGCCAAAACTAAAAAACCTGCTCAAAATGGCATAAAAAAACTCCCAAATGTGCTTTTTTATAAGCGACAAATGGGAGGTCTTATATGGTGTACCCGATAGGATTCGAACCTACGGCCTTAAGAGTCGGAGTCTTACGCTCTATCCAACTGAGCTACGGGTACATATTAGGAAGTAGGGGTTAGGGAATAGGTGGTAGATATAAAGATGGGAAAGATTGGTTGAGTTAGGATTATTAAGAGTATACACGATTAGCCTTGTAATGTCAAATTATTTTGTGATTAAACCAAAAATAGTGAAAAAATTAGTTGACTTTTAATTTTGGAATGTGGTATACTAGACAAAATGCCGCCTTGAGTGGGCATTTTTTGTGTGGTCTTGTTTGGGGCTAGTTATGGTGGCTATTAACACAAACAAGATACTGGAGTATATATGAGAACAAAGGTTACTTTTGCTTGTCAAGAATGTAAACAACGCAACTACGACAGCATGAAAAACAAAAAGAATGACCCGGACAGGCTCGAGATGAGTAAATTTTGCAAATTTTGCAAAAAGCACACTGCTCACAAGGAGACAAAATAAATATGTCAGACAAAGAGGATTTGATTGTCGACGATGAGGATGTGTCCGCCGATAATACGGCAGATGTGTCTGACGATATTGTCGCCGACCAAGAATCAGATGTCCAATCAGTAGCTGACGAGTCGGTTACTGATGAGGAAGTCTCGGAGGACGAGCCTAAGGCCATTAGCGATAAGCAAAAACGGCACGAGGAGCGTTTGGCACGCCACGCAGGCAAACATACCCCTCAAGCCAAGCACGAGGCTAGGACAGAGCGTCACGCCGACAAGGGCAAAACAAAAAAAGCGTCTGACGGCAAAAAAGGCTTTGGACTTTGGCGATGGATTAAGGCAATCTTTTTGGAACTCAAAAAGGTTACTTGGCCGTCTTTTGGCAAGGTTGTCAAGACTACCGCAGTTGTGCTTGGGATTGTTTTATTTTTCTTGGTGGCACTTATGATAATGGACGCAACTTTAGGGTTCTTGTTTAGAAGAATGATGGGGGAAATCTTTGGAGATCCGTCGACATTTATTAGTTATTTGACACGAATGTGGCGACGATAAGTTGTATTTTGTAGTAATGCTGAAATAAAATAAAACTAAGAAAAGGAAAGTACCTTGTTCTTATCAAATAGGCAAGTAGATTAAAGATAATGAGTGATACAGAAAATAAATTTGAGGTTATAGAGCCGGATAGTGCAGACGAGCTTAATCAAGCCGTTGCCATGCCGACTTTGCCCACTGATACCGAACTTGTAGACACGACAAGCGGTACAGCTTATTCGGTTGCCGGCGTTAGTGCAAAACAAGCGGACGAATCCAAAGCTAAGTGGTATGTCTTGCATACTTACAGCGGTTACGAAAATATGGTGGTTGATAATCTTAACACAGTTTTTGAAAAAAACACTACCGACACCAACCGCCTCAAAGAACGCTTGTTCGAAATCAAAATTCCGATGGAAGATGTTGTTGAGGAAAAAAACGGTAAATTTAAGGCAGTTGAGCGTAGACGGTTTCCTTGTTATGTCTTTGTAAAGATGGATTACGACAACTCAATGTGGCATATGATTACTAATACTAGGGGAGTTACGGGATTCGTTGGACCTCAAGGACGCCCATTGCCTCTAACCGAAGAAGAAATCAAGCGTATGAAACTTGAGGTTGGTACGATAGAGGTTGATTATATTGTAGGCGAAAAAGTCAAGGTTACAGACGGTGCGCTTAACGGATTCTTGGGCGACATTCAGTCACTTGATATGGCAGGCGGTAAATGCAGAGTAATAGTCAGTATGTTCGGACGAGATACACCCGTTGACCTAACCTTTGCACAAATAGAGAAACTAAAGTAAAAAGTAAAGAGTAAGAAGTAAAAAGTGCGGACTTAGTATATTTTAGATGGCAACAGACTAATTAACTCGTCAACACTTTTTACCTGTTACTTCTCATCTCTTACTTTTTTTGGGAGATATTGGCAAAATTTTTAATGTCAATGTCGCTATCACCACGATTGTATGCCGTAAGGTATACGAGGAGAAAAAATGGCAAAAAAAATAATGGCAGTCGTCAAACTCCAGCTTCCAGCAGGCAAGGCGACACCCGGACCTCCAGTAGGTTCGTCACTTGGACCGCACGGTATCAATATACCGATGTTCACCAAGGACTTCAACGAAAGAACCAAAGATAAAGAAGGGTTAATTATTCCTGTTGTTATCAGTATCTTCGCTGATAGGTCTTTTACATTTGAGCTTAAGACTCCGCCTGCAGCTATCCTTATTAAGAAAGCTATCAAAATTGAAACAGGCTCTGCTAAGCCAAACAGAGAAAAAGTTGGTTCTATAACAAAAGCACAAATCAAAGAAATTGCTACTCTCAAAATGCCTGACCTTAATGCGGCTAATATTGAGACAGCTTGTAGTATGGTTGCAGGAACGGCACGCAGTATGGGCGTGACCGTTGTGGACTAAGGGGAGGAGCAAAGATATGAAATTAGCAAAAAAATACGCAGATAGCCTCAAAGCTGTCGATACGACAGTACAATATGAGCCTTTAGAGGCAGTCAAAAATGTTATAGCGACTGCTAAGGCAAAATTTGATGAAACTATAGAACTTCATGTAAGATTAGGTGTTGATCCCCGTCAAGCAGACCAACAAGTGCGTGGCACAGTTGTTTTGCCTCACGGAACAGGAAAAAAAGTGCGAGTGCTTGTTATCGCTAAGGGCGAAAACGCCGACAAAGCAGAAAAAGCAGGTGCAGATATCGTAGGTGCGGAAGAAATCATCGCAAAAATCGCAGGTGACGGATTTCTTGACTTTGATGTGTGTATCACAACTCCCGATATGATGGGTCAAATGGGTAGAGTAGCTAAGATTTTAGGACCTAAAGGTCTTATGCCTAGCCCAAAATCAGGCACAGTTACAACTGACATTGTCAAAGCTATCAAAGACACCAAAGCAGGTAAAGTTGAGTATCGCCTAGACAAAACAGCAATCATCCACTGCCCGATTGGCAAAAAATCTTTCGGCGAGGAAAAATTACTCACTAACTTTAATGCTCTTATGGAGGCTATCGTCAAAGCAAAGCCTGCCGCCGCAAAAGGAACCTACATCAAAAGCATAACCCTAGCATCAACAATGGGTATAGGTGTCAAAGTCAACTATAAGTTTAATTAGAATAAATTAGTCAAAAAGTCGATTGAGTATTTCAATCGACTTTTTTTGTGAAACAGTTAGACGGTGAGAGACTTAGTAAGAATGAGATTAGGGAGCTTTTGAGCAAGGGGCGTATAGGAATGCTTGCCGCAAAGGAAGCAGACCTAAAAGAACATTGATTGCATTGACAAGCTCAGTTGGATTAGTTCGCCGCACAATAATTCCTTATATCTTGTTATTGTGACAACTCGCAAGGGGTGATTATATTTTCTTATTTGATTAATCTCCTTTAAGAGGATAATAGTATTTGCAATCAAAAATAAATTGAGAATAGTTTTTGTAAGGAGTAAGAATATTTCCGAAAGCACTTTTTTTTAGTTTGACAATGATTGCTTTAATGAGGTATAATATAGATAATATAATCAGACAAATAAATTAACTAATGACAAAAGGTAATAATTAGTAAATAGATGGAAATTTTTACAAGTATTTGTATGTTGCTTGGCGGTATAGCCGTGTTTTTGCTTGGCATTAAGCTTATGAGCAACGGACTTGAGAGAGGTGCAGGCAAGAGCGTCAAAAAGATGTTTGCCCGTATCGGCGACAATCGTTTTGCTAACTCAGGTATAGGTGCGGGAGCGACTGCCGCTATCCAAAGCTCTACTGCAGTTACTGTTATGGTAGTCGGGTTTGTTAATGCAGGTGTTATCACATTGCTTCAAGCGACGGCTATTATAATGGGTGCTAATGTGGGAACAACCTTTACCGCATTTTTTGGTGCATTTGCCGCTTTACCTATCAATCAAGTTTTTATGATGTCAGGAATAGTGGGCATATCGCTATTCATGTTTTCAAAAAAACCTAAATTGCGTATTGCAGGCGAAATTATCACAGGGCTTGCCGTTATTTTTGTAGGTATGCATCTAATGAATGGAGCTTTTCCTCGTGGCGGGCAACTTAGGAATGGTTTTCAGAGAGTATTTGAATCACTTTCGGGCAATCCTATAGGACCGGTATTGTTATTGCTTGTCGGTGCAATATTTACAGGGATAATCCAGAGTTCCACGGCAGCGACAAGTATGGCGGTTTTGATGGCAGGGCAAGGGACTCTACCGTTAGAAGCGGGTATATTTATTATATTAGGAGCTAATATCGGAACTTGCTTTACCGCATTAATCGCATCAATAGGAGCATCATCTAACGCTAAGCGTGCGGCATTAACGCATCTTATGTATAACCTTATCGGTGCGGCGATTTTTCTGCCATTACTTTGGATATTGCGGTCGCAATCGGTATCGTTTTTGACATGGATAGTAGAGGCATTGCGTTTTCCTGAAGCTAGCCGTCTTGGATTTGCGGCTGCGTTTTTCCACTTGTTTTATAATCTAATCCTGTTTGCTATGCTGATAGGGTTTACCAGACCGCTTACAAAATTAGTTATTAAGATGATTCCTGCCAAAGCGGGCGAGGTGATTCTCGAACCTCAACTTTATCATATTGACGAAAAAATTCATATAGTATCAGGAATGGACGAGGGAACAATATCTGCTGCAAAAAACTCTGTATTCCAAGAAATTGCTAATATGGCTGATATGGCACGAGAGAACATCGAAACAGCATTTCGAGCGGCACTTGTTGCTGACACTTCTAACAAGCATAAGATTGTCAGCGTAGAGCAAAAAATCAACTATATCTACAAGGGTATTGGCAGACATCTTGTTAAGCTATCTAAAGAAGGTATATTCAAAGAGGACGAAAAAGTCTTTAATTCTTTACATCATGTCATATCAGATATTGAGCGCATTGGTGACCATGCGATGAATTTTCTTGACGAAGCTGAAGATATGAAAGAAAACAAAGTTGTTTTTTCGGAGTCTGCTATTAGTGACCTTGAGAGTATGCATAGAGAAGTTTCTAATATGTTTCCGCTTGCACTTGAGATATTCGAATCCCGTGACAAACAAAGGTTAGAAGAAATCACAGGCATAGGCAAGCTGATAGGCGAAAAGAAATGCGAGCTTGGGTTCGGACATATTTCCCGTCTTAATAAGGATGAGTGTAATGTAGAGGCGGGTGTGCATTTTTATGCTATTATTACCAGTCTAGAGCGTGTCAAAGACCATCTTAATAACATTGCTTTCTCAATCCGTAGCACAGCAGGCGCACAACTCGAACAACTCAAACAACTTAGCAAAGCAAAAGTTAAAAAACGCTCTGCAAGAAAAAAAGTATATTGGTAGAATAGTCAACTGCTAATTGACTTAGAACCAGTATTGATGGAATAATAATGCGTATATTTTGGGTCTATTTGAGCCACTTTACGCTAATTCTCCTAGCCGTACTTCTAGTACGGCGTCGTCGAAACCGCTTAATTGGCACAAAAACCCCTCAAAAATCCGCTATTATATTCCATCAATATTGGTTCTTAATCATATCGGCAAGTCCGTTTGAAAGAGAATCTGCCATTTCTATCGCTTGATTTTTAACAATTTCAAAAGCGGCGATATCAGCATTATAATCGCCTTTTAGTCGGGCGGCTACTTCTTTAGTTGTGTTGTCTAAATGCGTATTAAGCATTTTACGCATTTCGTTATAATCATAATTGGGATTAATCGAGGCAAATGCTTTTGCCATATCGTCTGCATTAATATACCAACGACGGTTAAGTTCTTCGGCTTCGCTGTTTTTATTGTTACGCAATGCGGTAATAAGAGCCGCACCTATTTTTAGATGTTCGGTAAGCAGGTCGGTAATTTTGTTAGTAATTTCAGCTGGATAAAAATTAGCGAACACTGCGGCGATATCAGCAGGATTCTGCAAAAGGCGAGTTGCTGTAGCTGATTCATCTTTAAGCCGTTCGGCGATACTGACAAGCAATAAGCGAGTCCAATATACATGGTCAAGCCAAACGACACGCATAGCCGAATTGACCAAGTATTGTTTTAGCAAGTGGTCGCAGTCAGGCGGGATTGTGCCGATAGGCGGTTTTGGAGTTGTCGGGGGAATACGCATTGGCGTAGCTATGTATTTCATTATTTGTTACCTCTCTTTATTTCATATTATATGGTTGCTACAAATAAGTTGTGATTCTTTTATAAGTGACGACAAATTAGGTTTGTCAAAAAATAATTTTGGCAAGTAGCTTTTTGCTTGACAATATGTTTTTATAATTGTATACTTATATATGTAAACAAATGGATTGTTATCCATTTTTTGCGGAAGTGGCTCAGTGGTAGAGCGTCGCCTTGCCAAGGCGAATGTCGCGGGTTCAAATCCCGTCTTCCGCTCCATTTTTATTCGACAACGCAAGGAGATTTATATGAAACACCGTAAATTACTTATTGCGTTAAGCGTATTCCATTCGGTGGTGAATACGGTATACTTAGTCAGATTTTTTGGAGTGCTTGCGCCTGGGTCAGTTGTTTATGGATATGTGCCGTGGTTTATGTCGTTTGCACTGCCTAACATTGCTTTTACCTTGATATCGTGGTTGTTAGTGTATGCACTACTAAAAAAACATAATACATTAGCGGTATTAGTAGGATTGATAAGTGCGGGAGGTTTGATTTTCCATGCACTAAACGGTCTGATGTTCGGGTTTTATTCGGGTTCTTTCGGGGCGATGACAATATTTAATACAATATTTGAAATTGTAGTTTATGTATATGGATTAGCACTCGCCACAATTTATATTATACAATTTAGCAAAGTTATTATAAATAAATCTAAGCACGACAAAGGAGAAAGTTGAAAAATGGCAAAGGGTGAAGGCAAAAAACTTAATGTACTTAATGAAGACCAAATAGAAGAAAAACGCAAAGCGCTTGAAGACGCTATTAAGAATATTGAAAAAGCACACGGCAAAGGCTCAATAATGAAATTTGGGGATAATGTCAAAAATGCTGTTGATGTTATCTCTACAGGCTGTTTGGCTGTTGACTTGGCTCTTGGCATAGGCGGACTTCCGAGAGGTCGTATTGTTGAGATTTATGGACCGGAGTCAAGCGGTAAAACTACACTATCATTGCATGTCGTAGCAGAGGCGCAAAAGCTTGGTTGTACGGTGGCTTTTATTGATGCGGAACACGCTCTTGACCCTGTTTATGCCGGTAATCTAGGTATTAAACTTTCTGACCTTTATATTTCGCAACCCGATAATGGTGAGCAAGCACTTGATATTGCAGAGCAACTTGTCAGAAGTAGTGCCGTAGGTGTGCTTGTAGTAGATAGCGTTGCCGCACTTGTTCCTAGAGCTGAAATTGACGGAATGATGGGTGATAGTCATATGGGATTGCAAGCCCGTATGATGTCGCAAGCACTTCGCAAATTAGCCGGTGCGGCGAATAAAACTAATACTCTTATCATATTTATTAATCAGTTGAGAGAAAAAATCGGTGTTATGTACGGCAACCCCGAAACTACAGCTGGCGGAAAAGCTCTCAAATTTTATGCGTCGATTAGATTAGATGTACGCCGTATTGAGTCAATTAAGGAAGGGCAAGAGGCTACGGGCAACCACACCAAAGTAAAGGTTGTCAAAAATAAACTTGCTCCGCCCTTTAAGGTTGCTAAGTTTGACATTATATTCGGCAAGGGTATCAGCAATGAGGGAAACCTTATTGATTTGGCTTTGCATTATGAGATTGTTACTAAGGCAGGTTCGTGGTTCTCTTACGACGGCGAACGACTTGGACAAGGGCGGGAAAGTATCAAAGCCCGTATGGACAAAGACCCTGATTTCAAAGCACTTTTAGAAAAAAGAGTGCGTGATGCCGCAGACAAAACACCACCTCCGGATGAGGAAGAAGGTGATGGGGCTACTGCGGTTGCTCCTGCCCCTGTTGTTGCCGAAGTTGCAACAACGGACAAAGAATAATGTGTAAAATAATGCATTATGCGTTAATCAATATGCATTACAAAGATAGTTGATGTGACAATGGTAGACTTATTCACAAATTATCTGTGAAAAGTAGATTGCTAGCAATCGCTGTCGTCGCACGACAAGGAGATTTATTATGGCATACGAAATTACAAGCGAATGTATCAGCTGTGGAGCATGTGTTGGCACTTGCCCTGTTGACGCTATCAAAGAAGCAAGTCCTATTTATGTTATTGACGAGACTTGCATTGATTGCGGTGCGTGCGTTGACTCATGTCCTGTTAATGCAATCAAAAGCAAATAATATCAGTAATAGATTTATAGTGAAAATTACTTAGACTAAAAGTCGCAAATGCGGCTTTTTTGTCTTGCAACTAATATTAAAAATGGCATATGTTATAAGCAGTGAGTGTATTTCGTGCGGAATATGCGAAAAACAATGTTCTGTCAGTGCAATTAGAGCAGGGGCAGAGTATTATGAGATAAACAATGCCGAATGCATAGAGTGCGGTGCTTGTGTCGAAACTTGCCCTGCCCGTGCAATTAGAGAGTCTTAAAAAAAGGCACTCAATACCGAAAGATTATAATTATGAGTAATAGAAACAACAATCGTAACAATAGTAGCAGTCGAAACAATAATAGTCGTAACAACAATTCACGCAACAAAAAGCAAAGACGCCGTCGTCCTTTTAATAAGGGTATTTTTGCCGCTAAGTCAATATTCTTTCTTGTAGCGGTAGCGTCTGTTGTCGCAGGATGGTTTTTCGCTGGAATTACAATCGAGAGATTTGTCAACCACAACATTTATGGTAATGATATGTCCCGTCAACTTGTTGCTCAGGGTGACGAGGGACTTAAAGTACATTTTATAGATGTCGGTCAGGGTGATGCTATCCTTGTAGAGTTTCCTGATGGGGCAAGAATGCTTGTTGACGCAGGACATAGACGCTCACAAAGTCAATTTAGTCAATATTTAAGTGCAAATATTTTTGGCGGTCAGACAGGAAGAGACCGCAGGATAGATTATTTTGTTATGACACATAGTGATGCTGACCATATCGGCAATGCTGTTTATGTGCTTACAAATTATACTGTCGGAACAGTTTTTAGACCACCGTCATTTTCGCAAGCAGAGTATGACAGAAGGTTGCATCGTAGTGAAAGGTATTACTCTTATTTTGCTTCTTATTCTACCGTTACGGTGCATCCAACAGTAGGGTGGAGAGAAACTACTGAAAGAATATATAATCTCAACTACGCAGAAAATGTGCGTATGAATAGTGCAGGATTATATGTGCAAAGGGGTGGAGTAACTGTTACATGGCTTGCTCCAGTTACTATGCATTGGACTGTTTCGTCTGTATCAAGTCAGCGCAATAATATAAGTACTATTCTTTTAGTTGAGTATAGGGATAGAAGTGTAATGCTGACAGGTGATGCCACTAGTGCGACAGAGGGAGAAGCGTTGGAGTTGTCGAACTTCCCTAGCAATATTGATGTTTTGCAAGTAGGTCACCACGGTAGTAATTCTAGTTCAAGTCCCGAATTTTTGAGAGCGCTTACTCCGACTTATGCTATTATTTCTGTCGGGCAAAACACATACGGTCACCCGACTGGCAGGGTGCTTGGTAATTTGAAAACACATGGCGGTATTGAATCGCACCAAATTTATACTACACTACAAAATGGCAATATTGTGGCATTTGTAGATTCGGAAAAAGGTAACATTAGTATAATAAGTGGTATCGCAAATGAGGACATTGCTCTTTGGGTGCCTTACTGGGGGATTTTTATTCCGATTTTAGTTGTTATATTTGGTGTTTTGTTTACTAACGATATTATGCGACTTGCAACAATCAAAAAGAAAAGATAGTAGGTAAAAAGGAGGACTAACCTTATGAGCGACTTAGCGATTATTATGATGGTGATTTGGGGAGCTACGATAATTATAGCTGTCCTAGTTGAGATGTACACTTGCGAGATAATCAGTATTTGGTTTGCCCCCGGTGGTATTGTTGCATTAGTTTTAGCACCATTTGATATACACCCTGCAATTCAAGTTGTTGTGTTCTTGGCGGTAGCGGCACTTGGTTTCTTTGCGTTTAGACCGCTTGCTAAAAAGTGTTTGATTAAGCCTACTGAGGATATCCATATTACAAAGACACAAATAGGCAATGAGGTAAGGCTCACTGAAGATTCGGTTGACGGCAAATCTACAATCCTTATCAATGATGTGGAGTGGAGAGCTAGGATAAAATGTAATCAATCTGATGAGCATTACACTAACTTGCCTAAAGATACATTAGTTAAAATAGTTGCTTTTGAGGGTAATAAGGTAGTTGTAGAGGAAGTAATATAAGACGCCGTCCTCGGCATCCCGAATATTAAAATCATTCAAAGTAAAAACTAACAATATAAGGAGAAAAAATAATATGCATCCAGGAATAATTGTAGCAATAGTAGTAGGTGTTTTGCTGTTAGCAATTCTTGTCTTTTTGTTTGTCAGAAGTGTTAGAATTGTCAAGCAAGAAACAGCCGTGATTGTTCAGAGATTTGGAAAGTATCACAGAACTCTTGACACAGGGCTAAAGTGGGTCAATCCGTTGTTTGACCGTTCGTTACCGCCCATATCGCTCAAAGAACAAGTAGCTGATTTTAAGCCTAGTGAGGTTATAACCAAAGATAATGTCAAGATGATGATTGACGATGTAGTTTTTTGGCAGGTAATTGACCCGAAACTTTTTACTTACGCTATTGAAAGACCTTTGCAAGCTATCGAAAATATTACTGCAACTACGCTTCGTAATATTATCGGAGAAATGGACCTTGACGATACGCTTACAAGCAGAGAGTATGTCAACAACAAAATGCACAAGATTATTGACGCTGCTTGTGACTCGTGGGGTATAAAAATCCACAGAGTTGAGGTGCGTAATATTATACCGCCGCCTGTTATTCAAGATAGTATGGAAAAGCAAATGAGAGCTGAGCGTGAGCGCAGACAGGCGATTTTGCTTGCAGAGGGAGAAAAACGAGCTAACATACTTGTAGCAGAGGGAGAAAAAGAGGCGGCGATTCTTAGAGCAGAAGCTACAAAAATCGCTCTTCTTACAGAGGCAGAAGGTCAAGCCGAAGCTATCAAAAAAATTATGGAAGCTAAGCCTGATGCTGCGTATTTGACTATACAAGGGTTTGAGGCACTCAAGCAAGTTGCTGACGGGCAAGCAACTACAATTATTGTGCCGAGCGAACTCCAAAATGTAGCGACTATGTTTACTACAATGCAACATATGCTTAACATAGGACCTAATGCAAAGCCTGTTGCTGCAACTAAGGCAACAGCAACTCCGACACCGCCTAAGCCTCCAAGTTCAAGCGGACAAAATAGCAGAAAGTAAATAAATAGTCAATTAGCCTACAAGTTAAAAATCAAAGGCGGTCAAGCAAAATGACCGCCTTTTTTGCTTGATAACAACCAAAAAATATGTTATACTTAGATATATGCAAGAAATAATCAGTCAACTTGTAAATGAAACAGAAAAAGCAATTAGCGTAACTAATGAGCTTAGGGTGCTTAATGACCTCAAAGTAGAGGTTTTGGGTAAGAGCGGAAAACTTACCGCTTATTTGCGTGGACTTAAAGATGTATCTGCCGAAGAAAGACCAAAAATAGGGCAGTATGTTAATGATGCCAGAGTTAAGCTTGAGGGGGCTTTTGATAAAGCTGAAACGATTCTCAAACAAGCTGACCTTAACCGCAAATTGGCAGAAGAAAAAATTGATATCACGCTACCGTACAGCGGTAAGAGTCGTGGTGCATTGCATCCTCTTACTCAGGTTAGGGAGCGTATAATCGGGTACTTTGTGTCACTAGGGTTTGGTGTGGTTGATACTCCCGAAATAGAGACAGACTATTATAATTTTTCTGCACTCAATATCCCTCCTGACCATCCCGCAAGAGATGCGCAGGACACTCTTTTTGTAGCGGATAATATTGTACTTCGCTCACATACCTCTACAGGGCAAATCAGAGTAATGGAGAAACAAAAGCCCCCAATCAAGGTAATCTCACACGGACGAGTCTATCGTGCTGACGAGCCTGATGCTACTCATTCGCCGATGTTTCATCAGCTAGAAGGATTAGTTATTGACAAGGGTGTAACAATGTGTGACCTCAAAGGGATTTTGGATGGCTTTGCTTCGTTTATATTTGGAGCAGGGACAACGACCCGTCTTAGACCGTCGTATTTTCCTTTTACTGAGCCTAGTGTTGAGGTTGATGCCAGCTGTGCCGGTTGCAAAGGTGCTGGTTGCCGTATTTGCAAGGGTACGGGTTGGATAGAGATTTTGGGAGCGGGGATAGTCAATCGCCGTGTGCTGGAGGGGTGCGGTATCAATCCCGATATATATTCGGGGTTTGCTTTTGGAATGGGCTTAGACCGTATAACTACAATACTGTACGGTATAAATGATTTGCGTGTAATGTTTGACAACGATATGCGGTTTTTGAAGCAATTTGTATGATAGTATCTTTGTTGGTTGTCGGGGACGCCCGCCCCTACGATTAGTAGCCAAAAATTTAGTTGTCAGTACAGTTGAGCTTAGAATCAATTTTATATAAGACCCCGATTATAGGAGAGACCTAATGAAATTCCCGCTTAAGTGGTTACAAGAATATGTTAAGATTGATATGCCTGTTAGTGAGCTTGTTAAGCTACTCCCTAGCATAGGTTTTGAAGTTGAAGAGATTATCACGGAATGTGAGGATATAAGCGGTGTTGTTGTTGGTAAAATAACGGCACTTAATAAGCATCCTAATGCCGATAAATTACAGGTATGCGACATAGATATTGGTGGCGGCAAAAATAATGTCATTGTGACAGGCGCACGCAATATTGCGGTGGGTAATCTTGTTCCTGTAGCATTGCCGGGGGCAAAACTTGTCGGTGATATGAGTATTGCTGTAGCTGACCTTAGAGGTGTGACAAGTTATGGTATGCTTTGTAGCGGTCAAGAACTTGGCATAGGGGCAGAGGTGTGTCCTAATGCGGCTGTGGACGGTATTTGGATACTTAATGAGGGTAAAGTAGGCGAAGACATCAAAAAAGTTTTTGGATTTGATGATGTAACTTTAGATATAAGTATTCCGTCTAATCGTGGTGATTGCTACAGCATATACGGAATGGCACGGGAAATTGCTGCCGCTACCGGCAAAAAACTTAAACCTCTTGACCTTGATTTTGTGGCTACTCAAAGTAGCTTAGAGGCTGTGCCTGTTTCAATTGAATATAACGAATGTACAAGGTATATGGGTGCGACAGCAGATAATATCCGCATTAAAGAGTCGCCGTCAGTTATTAGGCATAGACTTAGACAGTCGGGTATGCGTCCTATCAACAATATCGTTGATATTACTAATTATGTATTGTTAGAAGTCGGGCAACCGCTACACGCATTTGACTCAAAACTACTTAACGGTGGTATTGTAGTCAGGCAAGCGTTTGATAAAGAAAAACTTCGTGCTTTGGACGAGGTTGAGTATACCTTGCCTAAGGGTTCTATGGTAATTGCTGACAAGTCTAAAGGGCTTGCAATTGCGGGTGTGATGGGCGGTGAGTATTCGGGAATCACCTCAAATACTTCTCAAATTTTTATAGAATCAGCTCGTTTTAATAAAGGTAATATAAGGGCGACCTCCCGTGCTTTGGGGCTACGGAGCGCATCAAGTGCAAGATTTGAAAAAGGCTTGGATTTTTTATCCCCCGAAATAGGTCTAAAACGGGCATTGGTACTTGTCAGCAAACTCAAAGCAGGGCGAGTGATAGGCAATATTGTTGATGTCAAGCCATCTATTCTATCTATTACAATTCTTCCGCAAAACAAAATTATCAAAACGAGTGTCAAGGATATTGCAGGAATATTAGGGATTGACATCAAAAAGACAGTTGTTGTCAAAACTCTTAATAGTTTAGGGATAACAACTAAATCAGAGGGTAGCAAGTTGTTGTGTACAATCCCTCTTTATAGAGAGGACATAGATAATTTTACAGACTTAGCCGAAGAAATAATTAGATTGATAGGCTATGACAAAATCACACCGACTTTTATGCAGTCGCTTAGCGTAACACAGGGCGGCAAGACAGAGTACGCAATATTTTGTGATCGTCTAAAGGATATGATGTGTGCAGGGGGACTATACGAGGCTTTTAATTATTCTTTTGTTAAGGCTGGGAGAGCTTTGGCTTTAGGTATAACAGACAAGACACTACTTAGCGAGATTAAGATTAACAGTCCTTTGTCCGAAGATTATGCCGTTATGCGTACTCAAACTATATCAGGAATGCTTGAGTCGGTTAGTCTTAATCAAAAAAGAGGCAATGCGACTGTAAGATTGTTTGAGCTTGGACGAGTATATTTGCCAAAGACCGTTCCTGTTAAGGAATTACCTGTAGAGAGAGATAAGCTAACAATTGCAATCAGTGGCGGAGCGAATATTTTTGAGGAAATCAAGGGAATCACTAATGATATAATGCGTTTTTGCGGAGTCGATGACTACAAGCTAAATTACTCTAAGCAACCATTTTTGCACGGAGGCATTAGTGCTGATATTACAGCTGATGATACTTGTCTTGGCTATTTTGGCAAGGTACACCCTATGACTAGCGAGATTTTTGAGGTTAGTGACTGCTTTGTGGCTTGCTTTGATACTAATACACTTTTTGAAGAGTATCAAGCTAAGTCAGTAAGATTTGCACCTTTGCCAAAGTATCCGGGGATTAGCCGTGATATAGCCATTATCGTTGGTGAAAATGTGCTTGCAGGGGATGTTGTAGAGGCTATTAAGCAAAGTGCAGGTGAGCTTTTAGAACGAGTCAAATTATTTGATGTATACAAGGGTTCGCAAGTTGAGACAGGCAATAAAAGTATGGCATACTCGCTGTTTTTCCGTGATTCTACCCGTACACTTATTGACAACGATGCAGATAGTGCGATTACAAAAATACTAAAAAAATTATCTGATGATTTTGGGGCAAAATTGAGGTGAATACTCTTGTAAACAGTAAAAAAATGGTTCCTACTTATGTGGGACTAGCGTTAAGTGCAGGAATAGCTGTAACAGCTATGTCATGGGTTTGTTTTTTTGCACTTATTTTTCCTCTTGCATATGCTCACGGTTTGCCTGCTATTGCTGTTGGTTTTGCGACAGGAGTGCCTCTTGTTTTGGCAGCGATTACCTTGCCATTTGTTTTGCGCCTTGTAAGGCGAACACCTATAAAAGCTCTTGGACGCTATCATTGGATATTATTCTTGTCGGTGCTATTGACAGTTTTTGGATTTGTTGCTCTCTTTAATATGCCTCTAAGAGCCCACAGTGCAGTCAAAGTTATTTATGCCATTATTGCGACATATTTTTTTGCTTTAGGAGCATTGTTGTATTCGGCTACACATTTTAAGATTGCTATACGCATTGCAGGTGATAAGGACGAACTAAAACAACTTAATCTATTTTGGCTTGTGATTACGGCGATTGTTGCTATGTTCGCAATTGTCACTATGTTTTTTTGGGAGCCGTTAGGTAGGCAAAATATTCTTAACATTATTTTTGTATCTGCAACGGTTATGCTTGTCGCATCGTCAGCAATATTTTTTGGGACATATAACTATGTTCCTCGGATAGAGGCAAAGGAAATCGGAGTTCAAAAACAAAATTATCCTAAAGTGCTATTTAATGATTTTAAGACTGTTGTCGGAACAAAAAAACTGTTTTTTGTAGGAATGGTTTTGTGTCTGTTTGCACTTTTGTTTTGTGCCGTGCTAGTGTCGCAAATACTTATGTCTACTGCACAGGTTGCGGGTCTAAGATTTGGCACACAGATATTTTTGTGTCTGGGTATTGTATCCTTTGGTTTTGCGTATTTTTTAGGTTACAAATTACCTCCAAAAAATATAACTAACGCTACAAAAAGATGCTCGGTTTCGATTATACTTTGTGCGTTATACTTTGCGTTGCTATTATTTATTTCGATGCTAAGTAGCACACCGACAGTTGTGGCGATAATTGTAGGTTTTGCTATCACGCCGATTATAGGGCTGTTCGGCGGTTTTTCGATGTCAGCTATTTCGGCTCATTGGACTTTTTTGAGCGATGGCGAAAATGTGATAAAAGGTGAAATAAAGCAACTTCTGTCATACATTACAATCACTTGTATAGCAGGACTTGCGTTAATTATCGGAGGGGTAGCAGTCTCTCTTAATAGTTTGGGTCGTCATGGCTGGATAACATTTATCATTGTAGCTTTTGTATCAGCATTGACAGGTGTTATTTTGCTTATAATTGCTCTTAAAAAACAAGTAGCACCGCAAGACCATACAACAATCGCTATGACAACTAACACTACAAAGGACGAGTAATATGGAAAGTTTTTTAGATAATATTATCAAGTCAGACCTTGCAAGCGGTAAGGTGAGTAAGATTATTACCCGTTTTCCGCCGGAGCCTAACGGTTTTTTGCATATCGGACACGCTAAGTCGATTTGTCTTAATTTTGGATTGGCGGAGCGTTACGGAGGTGTATGTAATCTTCGTTTTGATGATACAAATCCGCTCAAAGAAGAAAACGAGTATGTTAGGTCAATAATAGAAGATGTCAAGTGGTTGGGTTTTGACCCGCCGATTTTTTATGCATCGGATTACTTTGATGTTATGTACAAGTGTGCAGTTAAGCTAATTAAAGCAGGTAAGGCATATGTAGACGATATGACCGCTGAGGAACTACGGCAGGCGAGAGGAACTTTGACCGAAGGCGGAAAAGAAAGCAAACATCGCAACCGTCCTATTGCCGAGAGCCTAGAGATGTTCGAGGATATGAAAAACGGGCGTGTCGCTGACGGAGCGCTTGTTTTGCGTACAAAAATTGATATGGCAAGCCCTAATATCAATATGCGTGACCCTGTTATTTATAGAGTGCTTAATACCCCTCATCATAGGCAAGGCGATAAGTGGTGTATTTATCCTATGTATGACTTTGCGCATCCTTTGGAGGACGCTATTGAGGGTATAACCCACAGTATATGCACGCTAGAGTTTGAGGACCATAGACCTCTTTATGATTGGGTGCTTGATAATTGTTGGGAAGGTCCTCGCCCACATCAATACGAATTTGCACGGCTTGATATTACACGCACAATTATGTCTAAGCGATACCTCAAAATGCTTGTAGACAAAAAACAAGTGGCAGGGTGGGACGACCCCCGTATGCCGACACTGGCAGGTCTTAGACGGCGAGGTTTTTCGCCTAGTGCTATCAAGTCATTTTGTGCAGATATCGGAGTAGCCAAGGCTAACAGCCAAGTAAATTCTGCACAACTAGAGTTTTCTATTAGAGATGAACTTAATATGACTGCATCTCGTGCTATGGCGGTGCTTGACCCATTAGAACTTGTTTTGACTAACAATACGACCGAACAAACATTATCATTTGAGGTCAATCCTAATGCCGAAAAGCCAAAGAAACGAAGGATTAGTTTTGGTCAAAAAATCTACATTGAGAGAGAAGACTTTGAAGTCAATCCGCCGCCTAAGTATAATAGATTGACCCCCGACGGTATGGTAAGGCTAAAGAATGCCTATATAATCAAATGTACAGGTTATGAGCAAGATAAAAACGGCAAAGTCACTAAGGTAATTGCGGAGATTATTGAGGGGACTAAGAGCGGGCAAGACAAGAGTGGTATCAAGGTTAAGGGTGTTATTCATTGGGTCAACGCTAGTGATTGTGTTGATATAGAAACAAGATTATATGACTATTTACTCAAAGACGGCGAGGGAAGTTTTGAGGAGCGGTTTAGTGATGACTCCCTTATAATAAAACACGGCAAAGCAGAAAAATATCTAGGCAAAGCAAAAAAAGCCGAACGATTCCAGTTTTTGCGTAACGGATACTTTGTTAGAGACAGCAAAGAAAATGGATTGGTTTTTAATCGTATCGTAGGACTAAAAGACGGGTATAAAAAGTAAGAGATGAAAGTAAAAAGTAAGAAGTAAAAGGTAAAAAGTGTTGTCGAGGAATATTCTAGTGTAAAAACAAGTCCGCACTTTTTACTTCTTACCTTTTACTTCCAATCAGGGGGTATTATGGCTAAATCAAATAAGGGCGGAGTCTACATTAACGAATTTGACCAGCCTCAAGGCGGACGATTTAATATTTGGAGACGGTTAAGTCTTACAGCAAAAACAACCATAGTCTTTAGCGGGTTGTTTTCTCTTATAATGACTATCTTGGGAATAATAGCCATTATAAGCGTTAGTAACGCCATAGATAACGGCGAGATTATTCTTAGCGATGATTTTCGTTTATTAAGAACCTTTATATGGATTTTTCTTTTGACGGGAGCTCTGGCGATTGTTGCGACAATTATCGGAGCTATAGCCAGCACCATAATGTTGAGACCCATAAGAAAAATTGTTAAGCAAATTGACAACATCACCGAGGCTGATTTGAGTGTTAGATTAGATGAGGTGGATAGCCAGACAGAACTTAGACAGCTTACCAACCGTATTAACGGAATGCTTGACACTATTGAGAGGGCATTTGTCAGACAACGAAACTTTGTAACGGACTCCTCACACGAGCTTAGGACACCTATTGCGGTGCTACAAGGATATGCAAATCTACTCAAAAGATGGGGGACAGAAAAGCCCGATGTGCTAGAGGAGAGTGTGGAGGCTATTTATAGAGAGTCGCATAATATGCAACGGATAGTCGAGCAACTTTCTATGCTGGCACGGCTTGGATGGGCAGAACTCAAAAAAACAACTTTTTATGTAGGTGACCCGCTAGAAGAAGTTGTTACAGGGTATAAAATGACAGCATCAAAACATAATATCACCTACAATCAAAAAACCGCACCTCCGATAAGTGCGGATAAACATTTGTTAGTGCAAGCGGTGCGGGCAATCATTGATAATGCCGTAAAATACACTCCGGAGGGCGGCGATATAACTGTCAATAGTTATGCCGACAACGATGATGTTGTTATTGAAGTAGTTGATACAGGTGAAGGAATATCAAAAGAAGATTTGCCAAAAGTATTCGGACGCTTTTATAGGTGCGATAAAGCCAGAGAGCGCAAAAGCGGTAGCAGCGGTTTAGGTCTTTCTATAGCACGCTCAATAATCGACTTGCATCACGGGACAATTAGTGCAGAGAGTCAGCTTGGTGTGGGCAGTAAGTTTATTATCAAGATAAAAGGTGAAGAAGAGTAAGATAATTGAATATTGGGTGTTGACTTAAATTATTCAATATTCAATCAACTTAATACGCTCTAGCAAAGTAGATTTTGTACTTAGCCTTGCCACCGCAGATGGCACAGGTTTTTGCGATAGGTTTTTGGTCAAACGGCATATTACGGGTTGTCGCCGAAAATTTAGTTTTGACTTCTAACTCACATTTTTCGTCACCGCACCACATAGCAAGTGCAAAACATTGTTCATCCAAAGCTACTCCAAGTTCTGCCGTGCTATAGACTTCCTTTATACGGCTATTAAGAGTATCTTTTGCCTTAGTGTACATATCACTCTGAATATTATTCAAAAGTTCCTTAATACTTTTGCCGATTTTATCGATAGGTAAAGTAAATTTTTGACCTGCTTGGTCACGCCGTGCAACGGTAACAACACCTGCCTCAATATCCCGTGGGCCGCATTCTATACGCACGGGAACACCTTTCATTTCCCATTCGTTAAACTTCCAACCGGGGCTTTGGTCTCTGTCGTCCAAATATACTCTAATACCTGCTTTTTTGAGTGCTTTGACAAGTTTTTCGCAAGCCTTATTAACTCCGGGCTTAAATGAGGCGATAGGCAATACAACCGCCTGAATAGGGGCAACCTTAGGCGGCAAAGCAAGTCCTCGTTCATCACCGTGAACCATTATAATTGCGCCGATAAGCCTAGTCGTAACACCCCACGAGGTTTGGTGTACATACTTAAGTACACCGTCTTTGTCTAGGTATTTGATATCAAAAGCTTTAGCAAAGTTTTCGCCTAAGTAGTGCGAAGTACCTGCTTGCAAGCTCTTGCCGTCACGCATCATAGCCTCTATGCTGTATGTAGCGACAGCCCCTGCAAATTTTTCCTTCTCGGATTTGCGTCCTGTAAGTACAGGCATAGCTAGGATATTACGGCAAAACTCCTCATAGACATTAAGCATTTTGATAGTTTCGTCCTGTGCTTCTTTTTCGGTAGCGTGAGCCGTATGACCCTCTTGCCACAAAAATTCTGTAGTACGCAAAAATGGTCGTGTAGTTTTTTCCCACCTGACAACATTCGCCCATTGATTGACAAGTATGGGCAAATCACGCCAAGACTGTATCCATTTAGAATACATATCGCAGATAATTGTTTCACTGGTAGGACGCACGACAAGTTTTTCGGCAAGTTCTTCGTCACCTACATGGGTGACAAGCGCCACCTCAGGTGCAAAACCCTCTACATGCTCGGCTTCTTTAAGCAGGTAACTATAGGGGATAAAAAGCGGAAAATAAGCGTTGACATGTCCTGTATCCTTAAAACGGGTGTCTAGCTCTTTTTGGATATTTTCCCAAATACCGTAACCGTACGGTCGTATAACCATTGTACCCTTGACAGGTCCGTAGTCAACAAGCTCAGTCTTGCGTACAACATCTGTATACCACTGCGGAAAGTCATTATCAATATCCGCAATTTCTTTAACAAAGTTCTTAGCGTTATTTTTGTCCATAGATACATTTTATAATAAAATACAATTTAAGTCAAGCAAAACATTTGCTTTTGCAAATAGTTTGGTGATATAATGTAGTTAATAGGTTTCTATAATTATTTATGACTTTTTCCAAACTTACACAAAAAAAACTTCTTGACTTGCGCAAAGATTTTACCAGAGATTATGGGATATGCGACTTTACTTTTGGAGCAAACTACTTATGGTTTGATTATTTTAAGTCAACATTTGCTATAACCAAGTCAGGTGTGCCGATTATTGCAAACTGTAATGAGGAGAGTTATGCATATCCGATAGGCAGTAGAGATATAGAGAGTGCTTTAGACGAACTTGCTGTATATGTCCGCTCACAAAATAAGTCCTTTGTAATTGACAGAGTTCCGCAAGAGTGCGTTGAAAAGGTTCTAAAAAAATTTGGTGGCGGAACAGCAGAGCAAGTGGCGGATAATTGGTGTGATTATATATACGATATTGATGCGTTAGCAGAGATGACAGGCAAAAAATATAACGGACTACGCAATCATATCAATAAGTTTTTGAGAGAGTATCCGCAGGCTACTTTTAGATTGATTGAGCAAGCTGACATTCCTAATGTCCTAATATTCTTAGAGGAGTATGTCACAGGATACAAAAAAGCATCAAAGTCATTTAGCCACGATAACAAGGCGGCAAAACGAATGCTGGAGAATTATGACAAGTTAGGATTGATAGGCGGTGCGGTATTTGTCGGGGATAAGGTATTAGGATTTGCAATAGCTGAATATGCCGATAATATAAGCAAAACATTTTTTGTTCATATAGAAAAATGCTCAAAAGAAGTGCCTAGCGTAAGCAAGTTTTTGGTAAGAGAGTTTGCAAAAGTCGGGCGCAATATGGGTGCAAAGCTAGTCAACAGAGCTGAGGATATGGGCGATGCCGGTATAAGATACAGCAAACAGCAATATAATCCTTTGAGGCTAGAATATAAATATAGAATGATTCTTAACGCATAATGCATAACATAAAATGCATAATGTCGGACGAGCGTTAAGCTAGTGCATTATCAATCAAAACACTCATCAATCATTATGCGTTATGCGTTATGCGTTATGCATTACAAAATAAGGAGATATAAATTTATGTACGGTGGTTTTCGTGGGGGTGGCGGCGGAGGCATGGGCGGAATGCAGCAAATGCTAAAGCAAGCCCAAAAAATGCAAGAACAAATGCAGGCGGCACAAGAGGAGCTTGCAGAGAGCGAGGTTGAGGGTGCAAGCGGCGGCGGGATGGTCAAAATAACCTTAAGCGGAAAAAAAGAGCTTAAGGCTGTTAAGATTGACCCAAAATGCGTTGACGCAGACGATATCGAAATGCTTGAGGATCTAATAATCGCTGCTTTTGGCGATGCGGCTCAAAAAGCTGACAAAATGTCCGAAGAACTTATGGGTCCTTTTGGACAACTAGGATTATTCTAAGTCGGACATAATAATTGAGTATGACAGCTACCAAAAAAAAGTGGCATACTGTCTTGACTTCTATATCCTGTCTTTTTGTAATTGTCGGGTTAATGCTTATGACAACAGATTTTGTAGTGCAGTCAAGAGCTTTTTATAATTGGCAATTTAACAAAAATGATACGGCGTTTGAATTGGGATTGAGTGAAGAGCAGCTTAGAGAAGTGCGTGACCAACTCAGAGATTATTTTGCAGGTCGTAGTGACACTCTCCAAATCTATGTGATTTTTGACGGTGACACAGAGCCGACACCTTTTTATACCGAGGACGAGCTTTGCCATATGCGGGATGTCAAAGAAGTTTTTTTGGGCTTTAGGATAACGGCATGGAGCTTACTAATGGTAGGCTTACTTACGCTAATTATCTTAGGTATATTTTTACGCAGACGGTTTGTTAGAGCATTAACTTCTGGTGCGATAATCGGCGGAATAACTTTTTTGACTATTATTATATCTATGGCACTACTCATTCTTGCAACATGGGAGCGGTCATTTGAGATATTCCATTATATATTTTTTCCGCAAGGCAACTGGCAGTTTAGCAATTCTAATATGATTGATATGCTCCCATATACATTATTTATGGACGCAGCATTGATAATAGCAGGAGTAGGAATAGGTGTTGCTGTGATATTTGTGGTTGCAGGAATTGTCAGCAAAATATTTTTGAAAAAATCCGAATATAATAGTTAGTCGGCAAATCTTGTTGCTAGTCGTAGGGGCGGGCGTCCTCGACCGCCCGAATAGTAAAAAACTTTAATCAAATTATGCGGATAATTGTTGTTCGGCGGTCGAGGACGCCCGCCCCTACGACTAGGTATTACACATAAACAGATTTAATTCCTTAACATACTTAAGAAATACGATTAAATTGGCAATAATTGTATATTAGACATTGATAATGTCTATGAGGTATGTTATGGGAAAAAGACTTGCTAAGCCCTTGGTTGGGCTTGCTATTATAATAACACTAGTGATACTTGCGACTTTTGTTGCGTGTGAGTTTTTGGGTGGTAACAATCAAAATAATGATTATCCGACTGGCGGAACTCCAAGACTTAGCGCACCTACAGGGTTGAGGGTTGACGATTACGGCATTTTGAGATGGGATAGCATGGACAATGTGCAATTCTTTCTTATTGTTGTTGATGACGACGGATTATTCTTTAATGCTGGCGGTGGCACTACAAGCTATGACTTATCACAAAGACTTGCTGATGTCGGCGAGTATACGATAAGAATACAGGCGGTTGCTTTGCCCGCAAGCGGATATCTAAATTCCGAATGGACATACATTGTGCATATAGTCTTTGCTCCTGTTTTGCCTCGCTTGCAAGTTCCTGATGGACTTAGGTTTGATAGTGATGCCGGAACAAGGATAAGGTGGGATAGTGTAGAGTATTCGATAAGATATATAGTGCGTGTGACAAGTATCACAACTACACATACATTTGAGACCACAGAGCTTAGCGAAATGCTTGAGCGAGTACCGCACGGACAAATAGAAGTCAAGGTCAAGGCAGTAGGTGACGGCATTGTTTTTGCCGATTCAGAATACGCTGTACTGACTGCAATCAAACTTCCTTCGCCGACTTTGCGTCATCTGTCAAGCAATCAAATAGAGCTAATAACCTTTCTTGCGTCCGATGCGACATATTACAGAATAATAATCGAATGGACAGGTGCAAACAGCAGTGGCAGACGGACATACAACATATCCGCAAACGACATCGTAGGCGGTAGACTGACCTTTGAAATAGCTGAGTTTAATCCAAATCTAACCTACATTATTACAGCCGTAGCATTAGGTGATAACCTAAATTTCACCTCGTCAAATATGTCCGTGGTGCTAACGGTGTAAGCTTAAATAGAGTTTGTAATATGATTATAGCGATTCCAAATTACACGACTAAAGATTTGAAAAATTGCTTCAATAAAATTTATTGGCAAAATGGTGCAAAAACGCTTGACAGGTTGGGGTAAATGATATATAATGGGCATATTAGGAGAAATAGGAGTGGGCTTGCAAAAGTCCACTTTTGTATATTAAAGGGGCAAATGAGTCAAATTACAGAAAAAGTTAGAGATGCTTTAGAGAGTACGGTTGCGGAATTAGGGTATGAGATAATAGAGGTTGAATATAAGAAGAAGTATGATGCCTATAATTTGACGGTATTTATTTATAACAAAGCAGGTATAAGTTTGGACGACTGCGAGAAGGTTCACTTGGTGATTGACCCGATGCTTGATGAGTTAGACCCGACAGGTGGCAAGCCGTATGTGCTTAATGTAAGTAGTCCTGGTTTAGACAGACCAATTAAGACAGACAGGGATTATGAGAGGGCGATTGAGACTGAGGTTGAGGTTAAGTTATACGCACCGCTTAAAGGTAAAAAAATCTTAGAGGGTAAGTTGATTGAGGCTGGCGAACATACAATTAAATTAGAGGCAAAGAGCGGTGAGATAAGTTTGGAGCGCAGTAAAATCGCACTAGTACGACCGCTAATAAAATTTTAATCACAATACAAATCTAAGAAGTTATTTAAGGAGTTATATATGATTTTAGGAGTAGCATTGTAATGATTAACAAGGATTTCTTTTTGGCGCTAGAGGCGCTGGAGCAAGAAAAAAAGATAAAAAAAGAGATTTTTATCGAGGCTCTTGAGTCTGCATTGAGTATCGCATACAAAAAGCATTTTGGTGTACCAAAAGCTGTAATGCTTCGTATGTCACCAGACCGCAATGTAATCAGGGTAATTGCGTTTCAGAATGTAGTCGAAGAAGTCGAGGACAGAGATCGTGAGATTAGCCTAGAGGACGCTCGTCTTATTAAGCCTACTTACCGTGTCGGGGATGTTGTTTCGGAAGAAATCAGTTCTAAGGAATTCGGACGCATTGCAGCCCAGACGGCTAAGCAAATTGTCCTGCAAAAACTCCGTGAAGTTGAGAGCGACCTTGCGTATCAAGAATTGTCGCAAAAAGAAGACGAGCTTATCTCTTGTACGGTGCGCCGTATAGACGGTAAGAATGTTTATGTCGAGATTAACAAATTAGAGGCGGCGCTTATGCCTCAAGACCAAATGCCTAATGACCGTTTTAGTGTGGGCGATAGGATTAAGGTTTTTGTCAAAAAAATTAAAGCAGGTCACAAAGGTCCGCAAATCACGATTTCGAGGACAGCGACAGGTTTTGTTAAGAAACTATTCGAAATCGAAGTGCCGGAAATAGCATCAGGTGCAGTTGTTATTAAGAGCCTTGTCAGAGAGGCAGGTTACCGTACTAAGATGGCTGTTTGGTGTGAAGATGGCTCTATTGACCCCGTAGGAGCGTGTGTAGGTAATAGAGGTGCAAGAGTTAACTCAATTGTATCGCAATTAGGCGGAGAAAAAATTGATATTATACCATGGTGCGAGGATGTATTAGAGTTTATCGCCAGAGCATTAAGTCCTGCTAAAGTTGTAATGGTTCAGGTCAACGATGATGAAAGAGCTGCAAGGGTTGTTGTGCTTGACGATATGTTATCGCTTGCTATCGGTAAGGACGGACAAAATGCCAGACTTGCAGCAAGGCTGACAGGCTGGAAAATAGATGTACAACCGTACTCATCACTTCAAGCCCAATCTAACGACGAAGCAGAGGACATTGTCATCGAAAATGAGGGCGGAGAAGAAATATTTGAAGAAGGTTTGGGCGAGTTAGAGTAGTAATAACTATGCCAAAAGATAATCAAAAAACATCTGTTTCTGTCTGCCGTATGTGTGCGGTTTGCAGGACACGGATAGATAAGTCCAAACTTATAAGGGTGACTAAGACCTGTGACGGCAAGTTTTGTTTGGACAAGACGGGCAAAGCAGACGGCAGAGGTGCATATATATGTAACACTACCGCCTGCATAGACAAGGCTATCAAAACAAAGGCTTTTAACAGGTCGTTTAAGTGCCAAGTGCCGGATGAAATATATCAAAAATTAAAAGTATAAACTAGTTAAACGGAGTAAGTATTGAGCAAAAAGTCAACCGAAAATAATAGTTCTGACAAAGTGCTTTTCGAAAATGTAAAGCTCTTAAAAAAGCGCCTTACTAAGGATGAGGAAGGCAATTTTTCGTCATTGTTTGCCGAGTTAAGGCGCTTGCGAAAAATGATTGACAGTGCACTTAATGCCAGAGAAGAAAAAGACGCTGTACAAAGAGCTAAGGAAGAAGCGGAAAAAGAAGTTAAGGTAGCAAAGCCTGTCGAAGTACCGATTAAGGCAAAGCCCCAAAAGCAAATATTAAGTGTAGAACCTACAGAGGTTGACACTTCTAAAGCTGACCTAAAAGCAAAGCTACCTAATCAAGAACCTAAACTTGAATCGACAGAAAGTGATTCGGGGCAAGATAAGGTGCAAACTCCGCCTCCACAAGTTGAAAAAGTTAAGGAGCAACCAGAGCAAGCTCCGCTAAAGCCAAGTTATATTAAGGGTGTTCATACACCTATTTATACACCGCCAGCAGTAGGTAAAAAAGGTAAGGCAGGTATAGGGACTGCAAATAATGTAGCAACTCGTAGCCGTACTTTTGACCCCAATACACGCCCTGGACAAAAAGCAGGTGCGGGAACTCCTAGCGGAGTCAGACCGCCGTCAAGAGCGGGCGGTGCTACTACAGCAGGTGCTATGCCGCCATCGTCACCAGCCAAAAAAGGTTTTGGACCAGATAAGAAAAAAGGCGAAGGTGCAAGAGTATTTGACGACAAAAAAGGCGGAATGAACAAGCGTACTCTTATCCGCAAAGGCTTTTTGCCGAGCGAGGACGAGAGCCGTTTAGGGTCACGCAGATTAAAAAACAAAAAGCCAAAAGATATCAAAGCGTTTGCTCCTATCAAAATCGAAAAAGCTATCATAACCACCGAGAACCTCACAGTCAAAATCCTGTCTGAAAAAATCGGTGTTACATCTCAAGATATTATCAAAAAACTTATGTTGCTTGGTATTATGACCAGCATCAACGGTATTGTTGACTTCCCTACAATGGAGCTTGTTGCGAGTGAGTTTGGTGTTGAGCTTGAACTTCGTTTGGAAAAAACCAAAGAAGAGCAGTTGCATGAGTTCCATATTGCCGACGAGCAAGATGACGGCGGAATGATTACAAGACCGCCAATTATTACCGTTATGGGTCATGTTGACCACGGTAAGACATCGTTGCTTGATGCTATTCGCAAGACAACAGTTGCTACAGGCGAGGCAGGCGGTATAACACAACATATAGGTGCGTATTCGGTTACGGCTAATGGCAAGAGTATTACTTTCTTGGATACCCCAGGTCACGAGGCTTTTACGGCGATGCGTCAACGGGGTGCACAAGTTACTGATATTGCGGTACTTGTTGTTGCTGCTGATGACGGTGTAATGCCACAAACA